>JBGTCJ010000087.1:0-6136 GCA_041748895.1 Pirellulaceae bacterium | reverse complement strand
AGGGCGACGACCCGTACCAGGGGAAGAACCCTGCTGCGGTCGAGCTAGGCCCTATTTGAATCGCCGCGTAGCGAGCCTGCGGAAAGAATCTGCAGGTCGACGTGGGCAGATAACGAATCTCGGCTGAACTGGCCAGTACTGGCCGATCGGACAATAGCGTTGTATCGCCCTTTACCTCAAGCTTAGTGCAGCGTTCTCGCTCCTTTGGGCGGACATTGTCTCGGTGCCATACGCCAACGGGTATCCACTCCAAGACGGCGTTGCCGCACGCTAAATGGCGGATCATTTTTCTTTTCTAGCGAGGTATTCTGAAATGCACTCCCGAACCAAGAGGCACGCATTCACGCTCGTCGAATTGCTGGTCGTGATTGCCATCATCGGCGTCATGGTTGGACTTTTGCTTCCGGCCGTCCAGGCCGCTCGTGAGGCGGCACGCCGAATGAGTTGCAGCAACAATCTCAAGCAAATTGGGCTTGGGGTCCACAACTATCATTCCGCCTACAACAACATGCCCCCGCAAGGATCGGGGAACGACCCCGTTGCGGGAAGGCGATGGTGGACAGCGGAAAATGATCTTGTCAGTGTGAATCGACGGCTTTCTTTCCTTGTCGGTTTGTTGCCATTCATCGAGCAGCAAGCCCTGTGGGAGCAAATGAGTAATCCGATGAGTGTCAATGCGGATGGGACGCCCAAGTCGCCTCCCTGGCAACCGATGGGGCCCGGGCCGGCTCGGGTCGACTACCTGCCTTACGCGACGGAGACTGCTACCTTTCGCTGTCCGAGCGATCCGGGATTCGGCTTGCCGTCGTTGGGACGCACGAATTACGCAGCGTGCATGGGTGATTCCGCGATCTTCACGCGGGATTCCTACCTGGAGCTCTCGCGCGATGGTGTGCAGACCCCTTACCGTCCCGACGCCACGAATGCGGGACGTTCTCTGGCAGGTCATCGCGGCGCATTCGTTCCGACCAAACACATGGGCTTCCGAGACATTTTGGACGGACTGGCCAATACGATCATCTGCGGTGAGATCGCAACCGATCTCGGCGACAAGGATGCGCGAACCAGCATCATCACCACCCCCGCGCATTCCGACCAAGCCGGCAGCGGTCGCACACAGTGTCGGTTGAACCCGACTTGGAACCGCCAACACACCGATCCCCTGCGACCTCAGTTTTGGAGACCCGACGCATCGGTCGTGGTTATTCACGGACGAGGCTTTCGTTGGCACGACTGCTACCCAATGCACACTCAGTTCCACACCGTTTTGCCTCCAAACTCGGCGATGTGCTCAGGCGGCCAAAATCACAATGACAACACGCTGCCACCATCAAGTCGGCATCAGGGTGGCGTTCATGTTTTGATGGGTGACGGCGCCGTGAAATTCATCACCGATTCGATCGACACGGGAGAGATCACAGCACCTCAGGTTTCCTATCACAACATGGCGCGCGCTGGTATTCCAAGCGTTTATGGCTTGTGGGGCAGTCTGGGAACGCGTGACCGGGGCGAGGTCATTAACGCAGAATTCTAGCGTCAGGTAGTCGCATGACTTGCCTTTCGCAGTTTGTACGTCCACGCCGATTGCCTAGAGGTGTGAATTCGTTCTCCGCCTCCTTCACTTACTCGATGGAATGCCAAATGAGTCGATTTCTGTTACTTGCTTTTCTGGTTGCCTCACTAACTGCAGCGGGTTGCTCGGGCAAGAAGTCCGTCAACATGGCTGCCGATGCGACGCAGGAGCAACTTGACGAATACGCACGGCTGGTTGCCGAATCCGAAATTCAGGCGACTGAATACAAACTAGTTGAATAAGCCGCGTTGGCGGCGTCGGCTCGATCCGAGATCGTTCGACTGGTCTGCACCGCTGATCGATCGGTCCTCCACCCGGGACCGCTTCACGGTTCAGTTATCGGACTGGCTACTAAACGTGTCGCTAAGCGTTTGAAGCAAGTCATCTCGCCATCGTGTGGTTTGCGGGCTGGGTACTTGCGTGAACACAACGACAATCAGATCGCGATCGAAATCGATCAAGCCGACGGTGCCTGAGGCGCCAAGGTGACGAACTCGTGAAGCGGTCCCGTCGGCGCGACGCTGCATGATATTGAAACCCAAACCGTAGCCGGCGCCGCGCGAAGCCGGGGCCGGGGTATACATCTCCTTCAGGCTTGCTTCCGAGATCAGTTGGTGGTCGCCGACTCGCCCCTGATTGCGGTGCAGCAACAATAAACGACCCACATCATCAAGCGTCGAAACCATACTACCGCCCGGGTTGATGACGCTCCCCAAGGGCTCGCCCTCGCGTTTGGCGAAGCCCCGACGCTGACGAACGTACGCGGTCGGAAGGCGCTCCGCGATCGACGGCGTTGGTATGAACGTCGCTTCGCTGGCGCCAATCGGTTCCAGCAGCATCTGTCGCATCAGATAAGCGAAGGGACGACCCGTTACCACCTCGGCGACTCGACCGGCCACCATGAACCCCAATCGCGAGTACGCGAAGCGCGTCCCGGGTTCGGACAACAATTCTTGCTTTGCCAGATCACGGACCGCCTCGTCCAGGGTGCCATGAAGCTCGATCTCAAACGCTCCCGACTTCAGATCATCGTTGCCGGGAAACCCCGCCGTGTGAGACAAACACTGGCGAAGCGTGGGTGCGGCATTCACCGGACGCGGAGTATCGGCGTTGCGGGCGACAACGCGCAGTTCACCAAATTCCGGGAGGTAGCGGTCGATCGTCTCGTCGAGGGACAGGAGTCCTCGATCAGCCATCAGCGTGATTAGGGTGGCGGTATGCGGCTTTGTCAAAGAGGCGATGCGGCAAGGCGCCGAATCGAGGAACGGCTGTCTTGTGTCGAGATCGGCCAGTCCAAAACCCTCCTTCAAGATCACCTCACCCCGATGAATCAGCATCAATGACCCACCGGGCAAAAATTGGTTCTTGATCCCGGTCTCAAACGCCTCACGGATTCGTTCTCGCTGCGCGGCGGTCAATGAGTGTGCCGACCAATCGCCTTGAGGAAGCGCGCCGATAGGTGCCTCCTGAACCGTCGCCCGCGGTTGCATCCCAATGGCTGCGTCGTACGGTTGATCCGGAAGCGTCACGGAGGCAGAACGACGCAGTAGCGCTCGGACGACTTCGGGATGGTCCTCGGCGACGTTGCGGGTCTCGCCCACATCCTGACTCAAATCGTAGAGTTCGATGCGATTCGAGCCGCGATCTTTCACGTAGGGATAAAATGCCTGCTGACCCGCAAGAAGCAACTTCCACCTCGGATCACGCACTGCCTGCAGCTCGCCCCGACAAAAATAGTGATAATGGTCCCGCGCACCCTCCTCACTGCTGCCGAGCAACAACTCGGATTGATCCACCCCATCGATGATCCGGTCCGTTGGCGGCGAGTATCCGCAAAGTCGGGCGAAGGTGGGAAGGAAATCAATGGTCGCGAAGATCGCGTCACTGACACGATTCTCGGGAACCCGTCCAGGCCAGCGGGCGATGCATGGCACGCGGATGCCACCCTCGTACGTCGATCCCTTGGCACCCCGCAGCGGTCCGGAAGATCCCCAAGCGATTTGTCCGTTGTGCTTTCGGGCCAATTGACCACTGAAGTTGCTCCACGGTCCGTTATCGCTCGTGAAAACCACGAGTGTATTTTCACGAAGCCCGAGTTCATCGATCGCGTCGAGCAATCGGCCCGTCTCGAAGTCGAGCTCTTCAACGACATCGCCGTACAAGCCGCCGCGTGAATTTCCTTTGAATGCCGGTGAGGCATCGATCACCGAGTGCACCATGGTGTGGGCCAAGTAAAGAAAAAACGGGCGATCCTTTTGCTCTCGGATGAACGCGATGCTCTTGTCCGTGTAGAGTCGCGTGAGGCTCGACATGTCGGACGATTCACCAACCCGGATGGTGTTCTCATGAAACACCACCCGTCCGTTGTCGTTGGCACCGAGTGTCCCCCAAAAGTACTCGAACCCCTGCGCATTGGGCATCCGATCGATGATTTCGGCGCGATTGGACACGTCCCACTTGCCGATGCAGGCGGTCGAGTAGCCGACACCCGCGAGTTGTTCTGCGATGGTGACTTCCTCCCCAGGCATCGACCAGCCCAGACTTCGAATCGGGTACCGACCCGTTAGCAACGCCGAGCGCGAGGGGCCGCAGACAACCTGCGCGTAGAAATCGGTGAACCGGGTCCCCTGTCGGGCAAGCTGATCGATCCGCGGGGTTCGTATCCCCTCAGAACCATAGCAGCCGAGATCGCCGTAGCCTTGATCGTCGGTGAAGATCACCACGATGTTCGGCCGTTGCGGTTGCTCGGCAACGACCGCGCTCGCGAGAAAGCCGAATGCCGCCATCGCGGTCCCAAAGAAGCCGTGGAGTAACCCCGTAGCAGGCGTTGCCAGTTCGGTGAATCGCTGCATGGTGGAACTCTCGTTTGGCATAGGGGTGGGAGGTGGTGCACTTGGAGCAGGCGGGTGCATTCCGGACACGTCAAAATTGCAGATCACTCAATCGAACCGTTTTGCTAACCCGTGCACGTCCGCTCATGTCGTGGATGCTCAATCGCACCGATGGGTTATCGGACCACATCACGTCGATACACCGTGCACATCATGGATTCTCGGGGGCGACAAACCAACCAAGGGCGAGTGAATCTTGCTTGAAAAAATTGAGCAGCAACTTGGCGACCTTTTCACGTCCGCTGGGCGATGGATGCACGCCATCGGCGACAAAATCGCTCCGGTTCCATACGAGTCCGTCGGTGCTGCGGGGTGTGTCCCCGTTGGCCCAAAGATACGGTCCCCAAAGCAGAACCGGTGCCTTGATATCGCCGTGGGCCGGGTCGAACCGAAGCGCCGCATCGCCAGCGATTTGTTGTTGGATCAGCCACCGAGCGACGAATGCCGACTCGAAGGCGTAAGGCTCGGGATTGAGTGCATTGGTGGCGTAGCCACCGTAAGTACGGCTGGAAAGGTAAGCCACTTGAAGGTTTGGAAATCGCTGTTTGGCAATTTGCAGGACACGTAGTGTATCGGATTGAAGTTTCCGGCCATGCTCGTGCAACTCGCCCTGGGGAAGCTTGTTGGCCAACTTGACCCAGGCCACTTGGACCTGTGCGGGGGTGACTCCAGCCGCTTCGAGACGGCGAGCCGCTTGCTCCCAGGGGCGTGCGGTCGGGGAACTCCATTCAGCCATTGCCTGACCGCCCTGGGCACCGTCGACGATCGTCAGCCGAGGGTTTTTTTCGGGGTCACGGTCGGCGAGTCGCTTGAAGGTCGAAAACTCCTGAGTCGCATTCGACATGCTGATCGATAGCAGCACGACGCGGCCGTCGGGATCGGGGTTCCCTGCAGGGTCTCGCGGCTGGACCTGCGCGAGCGCCGACATGGCAGCTTCCCGGTGCGTATCCGGTGGATCATTCTTCCCGCCGCCGTACAAGCCACCGTCTTCCCCTTGGTAAAGATCTTCCGCGGCCATCTCCGTCAGCGGCCTCAAGTCGCGGGTATCGAAGCCCGGCTGTTGCGGCGTCCGGCTCGCTTGTGGCGCGGGGCGCGCCGCCGATTGGCCGCGACGCCGTGCAGCTTCTGCTCGATCGAAGTACGCCTGTTCGTCGGCCGTCAGCTGGATGCCTGCACGCCGCTTCTGCAAGATCCCGCGTGCCCGCTCAAAGTCGATCGGCGCGTCGCCTTCCTCCACAGCGGTGGTCCGAGGTGTCTCGACTTGCCCCTTCGCTCCAGTCGACATTGGCCACAGAAGGCCGAAAACCATCAGGTGGCAAAAGCGATGCATCGGTTCAGCTCCCAGTGATGTGATGAGCAGTGAGGTGATGAGCAAACCCCGCCCGACACCCGTTCGATGGTTTATAATCCTGAACGCGGGTCGCCGCAGGCGACTTCGTGCTTCCTACCGCTCACTTTCCCTTCTCAGCACGCCGCATCATGAAACCTCTCTCCATCCTACTAGTTTCGCTTTCAAGCGTGCTGATTCTCGGCTTCGCCCCGGCATCGGCCGCCGATCCTCGACCCAACATCATCGTGATCATGGCCGATGACATGGGGTTCTCCGACATCGGCTGCTATGGTGGCGAAATTCAAACGCCGCACCTCGACGGCATGGCCAGTGAAGGTTTGC
>JBGTCJ010000086.1:0-9045 GCA_041748895.1 Pirellulaceae bacterium | reverse complement strand
CCAGGTCATGCGGATGGGCGGATTGGCAACCTCCGTGTCGGTTGTTGGCGGACCGCTGGAGTCGATAGGCCCGAACTGCACTCCGCCGCTCGAAAGGAACAAGCTAAACTCGGCTCCCCGCGCCGCATACGCAACGTCTCCGTGGAATTGGCCATCGTTCCGCTCGTATACCAGCTCCGGCAAATGGCTCAGGTTGCCAGCGGTGAAGGGCCCCAATGCCATTTCTACGGGAGTTGTCGGCGGGCGATCGGAAACCCTGAGTTCGGCAGCATCCAGAGAGTTAGTCAACGGCGTGGTGCGGACGTCGATGTCCAGCGACCCAACCGGCAATTGGCCGAACGCGATGGGCCGCGGTGTCGGATCGGTGGCTGTGAGCTGCAACTCATAACCGTGGGTGCGACCCAAGATTCGCTGATCCAACGATACCGCGTCCAATAACAAACGCTCTTCAAGCGTTTCGAAATGCGGCCTAAATTTCTGCCGCCGAAGTTGACGGTTGCTCAGCAAACGCTTTGCGTGGCCCTTGGGGCCACGACTTTGCTTCCACGAGGCCATCACCTTCTCCGATTCAAGTAAGCGCACAACTGGGCATCAACTCGCGGTGTTACCAAGGCAATTGCTTTGCATCGGGCAGGCCAAATGGCTGCCGCCGCGAGCATCGCGCCGACTGTGAATAGAACGATCGCCGGCATCCTACAGCTACAACGAGCCAGCGGTCTCCATCGGCCCTACCTGCTCGAACAACAACGCAACAACGGCTGATCGACCACTGTGCCGCCAGACCCTGGAGCAATAATTACAGTCAACTTCGGAATTCGAAAAAAAGAGCTTTGCCATTCGAATGCATAGCGAGCGTCGTGAAGCTGTCGTTGGTAGTCGTGACGACGGCGATGGCGTGACCTCCGCCGATGGAGCGCAACTCGATCCGGTCAGTCGTCATCTGTTGGTCTTTAAACATGATTTCGTGAAAAACGGCATGGGCTTTCATGATCGCGCACGCGCCAATGCATCCCGACGATTGATGCTCGAGTCCATACCTTCACAAGACAGTGCGACACGAGCCGCTAACTCGCGCAGTGAATTTTCGCACTTTCTTGGTCGTCGGCAGAAAACCCGCGACTTCGACGCTGAGAGCCTTGGCGGTGAAGGGCCGCCGATGCCGTGGCGATGGTCTTTTCTCGAGCCAATGCACCGAGAACTAAAGTGATCGGCACCCGCGCTCGTCGAGCCGATCGCCGCGGAAGCGTCCGTCGAGTCGAAAAGCAACCGCCAGCGATCATCCAGTGATGTGACGCTTGCGGTATAACGATTGCCATGACCAACGTCACCCAGCTCATCCTTGATATCCAGAACGGTGAGACTGGGGCGGCGGAGAAGCTTTTGCCGGTAGTCTACGATGAGCTTCGTAAACTCGCTGCTGCCAAGCTTGCCCACGAGCAGCCAGGCCAAGACTTGGATGCCACGTCTTTGGTGCACGAAGCCTACCTGCGACTGATTGGCCCAGCCGCTGGTGAGCCACTGACTTGGCACAGCCGCGGCCACTTTTTTGGAGCTGCTGCGGAGGCCATGCGGCGAATCCTCGTCGAGAAGGCGCGGCGGAGAGGCCGGATTAAGCATGGCGGCGGTCGGGTTCGCGAGGAGTTCGCGTTGTCAGAAATCGCCTGCCCCGAAGTCGCTGAGGATCTGCTTGCACTTGATGATGCCCTGCAGCGCTTGGCCGACCACGATCTCCAGTCCGCCGAGCTGGTCAAGCTCCGGTACTTTGCAGGCCTGACGATTCCGCAGGCGGCGGAAATCCTCGGAGTATCGGCGCGGAAGGCAGATTCATTGTGGTGCTTTGCCCGAGCCTGGCTACGCCGTGAGATTGAGGGTCGTTAAGCTCACGGCAACCACTGATCGCCGTGCGAATAAAGTTAGTGCTCGCTGCGCGCGATACAAGGTCGCTTGTCGCACTGCGTCATGGCGATTCACGCCATACAAGTGTTCGAGGATACGGTCATGCGAGAACGCGAGATTTTCATCGAAGCGCTGGGTGTGCCGCCGGCTGAGTGGGCCGTGGTGTTGGAACAAGCGTGCCAAGGTGATGCGGCGTTGCTCGCCCGGGTGCAACGGCTTCTCCACGAACATGCACGTCAGGAGAGCTTCATCCTTGACAAACCGCCCGTTGGGATCGAGGGGACCGTCGATCATCGGCCGTCAACCGGGCTGCCCGGCGCGGCCATCGGCCCTTTCAAGCTGCTCCGGCAGATCGGTGAAGGCGGCATGGGCGTGGTATGGACGGCCGAGCAGACCGAGCCGGTTAAGCGGTTGGTGGCGTTGAAGCTGATCAAAGCTGGGATGGACTCGAAGGCGGTGCTTGCCAGGTTCGAGGCCGAGCGGCAGGCGCTGGCGGTGATGAACCACCCGAACATCGCCAATGTGCTTGACGCCGGAACCACGCCTGATGGCCGCCCCTACTTCGTGATGGAACTGGTCAAGGGCGTACCCATCACTGAGTTCTGTGACGCGCGCAGGTTGACTCTCCATCAGCGGCTGGAATTGTTTGTTCAGGTGTGCAACGCGATCCAGCACTCGCACCAGAAGGGAATAATCCACCGGGATATCAAGCCGTCAAATGTCCTGGTCGCGCTGTACGATGACAAGCCGGTACCCAAGGTGATCGATTTCGGGATCGCCAAAGCTACCGGGTCACCACTCACCGAACACACGATCGTCACCGCGTTCGGCGCGGTAGTGGGTACGCCCGAGTACATGTCGCCCGAGCAGGCGAGCCTCAATCAATTGGACGTGGATACACGGTCGGACGTGTACGCCTTGGGCGTGCTGCTGTACGAGCTGCTCACCGGCACCACGCCGATGGATCGCAAGAACCTCGGCGAGGCCGCATGGGTAGAGGTCTTGCGGATCGTGCGTGAAGTGGAAGCCCCGAAACCGAGCATCAAGGTGAGCACCGCGGAGGCGCTCCCGAGCATCGCGGCCAAACGTGGTACCGAGCCAAAGCGGTTGCAATCGCTCATTCGTGGCGAACTTGACTGGATTCTCCTGAAATCACTCGAGAAGGACCGCGCTCGCCGCTACGAAAGCGCTAGCGGGTTCGCTGCTGACATTCAGCGATACTTGGTCGGCGACGCGGTGCGGGCACACCCGCCGAGCAGAGTCTATCGGGCAAGGAAGTTCCTTCGGAGGTACCGCCGGCCAGTTTTCGTCGGCGTGATCGTGCTATTGGCGCTGGTGGCAGGAATGACAGGGACAACATGGGGGCTGATTCGCGCCGAACTCGCGTTGCAGCGGGCTGTGAAAGCCGAGCGAAAGGCTGAGGCTGAGGCGACCATAGCAGCTATCGAGCGTGACAAGGCCACCGCCGAGAGGGATGAGAAGGAGAAGGCTCGGTCGATGGAACAGGAAGCCCGCACCGCGTTGCAAGAGCGGGTGGTTCGGCTCCACCTGCGGACAGCGCGAGAGGCCGCGGACAAAGGCGAGTCGTTTACGGCGCTTCAGTGGTACGCAGCCGCGTGGGGCGCGGACCATGCGACGCCGGCGCGAGAATCGGTGCACCGACTGCGCGTCGGCACCGCCTTGCGACAGCTACCGGAACTCCTCGCCGTTCGGTTCCATTCCCGAACGCCCGACGTGGTCTCCTTCTCCCCGGATGCACTGGCCGTCCTCAGCTACACGAGCGTGACCAGGGAGGTGCAGATTTGGGACCCCGAAACAGGCCGCCTGAAAGTGCCTCCACTGAAACATCCGTTCCCGATCATGGCGGCCGAATGGACCCCGGACGGCAGCTTCGTCTGGACGCGGTCCGCTGACCACGCATTGCGGTTGTGGGATCCGGCGACTGGAAAAACCGTTGGCAGGACAGTCCACGCGAAGAACCGCGGCGAACTTACTGCGGCTGCTGTGGCACCTGATGGCAAAACGGCGGTTGTCTCGGCGCGGGGGGCAGGGATCATCGAGCGGGTAGAGTTTGCAAGCGGAGAAACGGTGCAGACGTGGTCGGTGCCCGAATACCCGCTCTCGCTCCGCTTCAGCCCGACTGGCGACCGTTTTGCATGTTCCCTCAACACCACGGCTCTACTGTGGGATCTCGCCCAGACGGAGCCCTTGGCTAGTTTGCCCCACAAATCCGAGGGATATAGGGTTGGGGCGGAGGATTACCCGAATCCGACAGTGGACCAAATGCCGCTGTTTAGCCGGAATGGGCGCTTGCTCGTTACGATCATTCCCGGTGCCCGCGGGTTCGCGGTCTGGAACGCCCTTACCGGCGAGAAAATCTCCGAGCAAAAGCAGGTCGGCCTAGTCTATGGTGCGACCCTCAGCCCGTCGGGCCGCCTGCTCCTCTGCTACGGGCACGGCTCGACAATCGGGTATTGTACGGTAAGCGAGACCGAGACCGGGAGGTGTGTCGCTACGCTCAAGCTCACGCGAAACATCAATAACGGTTGTTTCTTTCCGGACGAGAAGAGTGTCCTCTTGCGAGCAGCCGGTTCTGGGGTTGAGAGGGTTGAGATCGCGAGCGGGCGGACGATAGGCCCCGTGCTTCGCGCCTGTGGCAAGGATCGGCTATCGCCTCAGGTGAGCCCCGACGGCGAAAAGATCTTGATGGCTGAGTTCGATGGCATCGCGCGTGTGTGGCGGCTTCCGGCGGCGGAACCCTACATCGAGTACGATCTCGCGAACGGCGGCCCGCTAAACGGCCAGCTCGCGACACGGGATGGCAAAATCCGATTCGAGCGCGCCGACGGCAGCCTCGGCGTTGTGACCGGGACCGCCGAGCCAATTGCTCTGGCTGACGCCCCCTTCGAAGGCAGCAGTTGGCTGAGCCCTGATGGGCACTTCGCGGTGGTCGCGGACAGCGTCCACGGCTACCGAGTTTGGGACTCCGGCACAGGCAGGCCGCTGACGGATCGGTTCACCAGCCCTGGCAAACTGCTTTGGGCCGGTTTTACTCCCGATGGTGAGTTCCTTTACACGCTTTCGGGTGGGAACGAATTTGAGTGCCGCGAGACGGCGACCTGGCAGCCGTTGCCCACGCGGACTATCCGCCAGGAACCCATACCGATACTCGCGGTCTGCCTCAGCCCCGATGGTCGACACCTTGCGACCGCCGGTCAGCAAAACTACGCGACCCTGTTTTCGACGTCGAACCCGGACCGCCCACCACGAACGCTACGCCACGGTGGATGGGTCTGGGGAATTGGCTTTTCACCTGATAGCAGAAGGGTTGTCACAGCCAGCGGCGACCTAACCGCGCGTGTCTGGGACTTGGACTCAGTTCGCCCCGCCGGACCTGCGGTGCGAGTTTCGAGGCCGTTGCGTGAGGCAACATTTTCGCCCGATGGTGAATTGATCATGACGCTGGATGACGCAAACATCCCGCAATTGTGGGACTGGCGGACAGCGGAAGCCGTCGCGACTTTGCCGCGCGCCCGCGACCCCCTGCGGGGCGCCAGTTGGTTCTCGACCGACGGACGCTTCATCGCATTCCAGCCGCGGTCGGTCACCGCAACACCCCTTGGTATGCGGCTCGATCGAATTGGCCACGAGAGGGCCGACTTCTCGACGTATCTGGAGTTGCTGAGTGCCGAGCGGTTCACCGGATCAGAAGAGATCGTGGCCGTCTCGCTAGCCGAAAGCCGGGACAGGACCACGGCGTACCGTCAGGTGTGGCACACACTTCACCCGGAATCGGCCGTCGCGGACCCGCTCGAACCAACCGAGTCCGTGGCACATTTTGCTCATCCGCCGGACGCCTTGACCCCTGACCAAATCAGGACGCGCGAGGGCGAGACACTGACGGCCACGCTGCGGATCCGTGCAGCCGGCCAGAGCTCGGACAAGTCCTGGTACTATCTCAATACCCACGACGACTATCGGGATCCGTCGAACTTTACCGTTGCGATCTCTAACGTCACTAACGAACGACTCGAGCAACTCGGTTTGCCGATCGACCCTCGACAGGTGCCCCATTGTAAAGTCACCGTTCGCGGCAAGGTTGGGCGGTACCAGGGCCGCTCGCAGATCGTCCTCGGCGACCACGATCCTCTTTGGATTCACGATTCTCAGGACGACGACCCGTGACCGCCGCTGGACATTCGCTCCCGCGTGGCGGGTTTCGGTTGACTTGGGGGTATGCTATTTTGCCGCGGCGATAACTTCGTGCCAGTTTCCGGGAGCTTCAGTCGAATTCTCGGAACAATGCCGCGCGGTTGCTTGTCGCAAAGTGTCACGGATTGCGCGTGAATCACGGTAAACCCGGCAACACCTGAGGGCGTAGCTCAGTCGGTAGAGCAACGGACTTTTAATCCGTTGGTCCTGGGTTCGAGTCCCAGCGCCCTCACTTTCCTTCTAGCGCTCGGAACCTGGTGCCCGCTGGCGTGCGGGGAGGCGTTTACGTGATCGATTTCGTGACTCACACCGCGGGGCCCGCGGACGACGTTTTGGTGCTAGAGCTATCGGGACGACTCGACGAACACGCCTCACAATTTCTCTTCGATTGCCTGGTGGGGCACATCGAACGTGGTCGAAACAAATTGGTATTGGACTGCGGAAACCTTGACCACATCACCAGTTTTGGGCTGGGAACGCTGGTTCGAATCCATTCGCGGTTGAAGCCCAGTGGTGGTGTGGTTCATCTAGCTGCCGTCGGTGGTGTGGTCGCGAAAGTGATCCATGTCGTCCACTTCGATCGCCTTTTCAACATGTACGAGACGGTTGAAGAAGCGGTCGCCGCTTTTGATTGAGCCGCGGTTTCTCGGCTTTTCTCGCTATCGGACCGTCGGTTCGGCGCTACAATTGGGGCGGATCGTGGAATCTCCGCTTCCCACTCGCTCTCCAGCACGCCAACATCGATGCAATTGCCTGTCGTCTCCACCCCTCTTTCACCAGCCCGTGCAGAGCGATCCGATGGGGCGGCCGCTGACGATGCGGCGTCACGCGGCTGCGGATCACGGGCCGGCATGAGCATTGATCCGCTGGTTGCCCCCGATTACCTGTCGCGACTCGGTGACGATCGCAGGCAACCGACGGGGCCGATCGCTCAAACGCCACTTCCGATGACTCGTGACGAAGCCCAGCGGCGCGGTTGGGACGAGCTCGATATCGTGTTCGTCTCGGGAGATGCCTACATCGATCATCCGAGTTTTGCGATGGCGATTCTTGGCCGCGTGCTCGAGGCCGCAGGCTACCGGGTCGGGATCATTAGCCAACCCGATTGGCATTCTTGCGAAGCTTGGAAACGTTTCGGGCGGCCCAAGCTGTTCTTCGCCATCAGTGCGGGGAACATGGACTCGATGATCAATCACTACACCGCCAACAAGAAGGTTCGCAACGACGACGCCTACTCACCCGGCGGACGCATTGGGCTTCGGCCCGATCGCGCGACGCTGGCCTACTGCCAACGGGCGCGACAGGCGTACAACGGAGTTCCGATCATTGCCGGTGGCGTCGAGGCGTCGCTGAGGAGGTTGGCGCACTACGACTACTGGAGCGATAAGGTCAAGCGATCGATCCTGCTGGATAGCAAGGCCGATCTGGTCGCATTCGGGATGGGTGAGAATGCGATCGTCGAGATGGCTCGGCGACTTGAACAAGGTGAGACGGTCAGAGATCTTCGCGACATGCGCGGCGTGGCTTTCGCGCTGGGCGCCTCAGAAACGGTCCCCGAGGACGCGCTTCGTCTTCCGAGCTACGAGCAGGTCGTCGCTGACAAACTGGCATTCGCCGATGCGACACGAATCATCCACAACGAGACTAACCCACTCAACGCTCGACGACTGGTCCAGGCCCACGCAACGCAGGCGGTCGTCTGCAATCTGCCGCAGTTGCCGATTACCGAGGCCGCGATGGACCGCATCTACGGCTTGCCCTACACCCGCAGGCCACATCCGAGCTACACCGAACCGATTCCCGCCTACGAGGTGATCAAGAACTCGGTCACGATCATGCGAGGATGCTTCGGTGGTTGCACGTTCTGCTCGATCACGGCCCACCAGGGGCGGATCATTCAGTCGCGAAGCAAGGAATCGGTGATCGGCGAAATTCGGCAGATGACCGAGGACAAGTCGTTCTCGGGCGTGGTCAGCGACATCGGCGGCCCGACGGCGAACATGTACCAAATGCGTTGCACGCGGCCGGAGGTCGAAGCGGTCTGCAGGCGCCAGTCGTGCGTTCACCCCAAGATCTGCAAATTACTGGGGGTCGACCATCAACCGGTGATCGAGCTGATGCGCGAGGCGCGGGAAGTCCCCGGCGTGAAGAAAGTTCTCGTCGCCAGCGGGATTCGCATGGACCTGGCCCGGACCTCACCCGAGTATCTCAAAGAGTTGACGGCGCACCACGTCGGCGGCAAGTTGAAAGTCGCTCCCGAACACGTGGACCCCGACGTGCTGATGAAAATGCGGAAGCCTGCGAATGACGACTTTGAGCATTTCACCGAAGTCTTCCATGAGGAATCCAAACGCGTCGGCAAGAAGCAGTTCATCGTTCCGTATTTCATCGCGTCGCACCCCGGTAGCGACATCCACGCGATGATCGAATTGGCGTTGTTTCTGAAACGCAACGGTTACAAACCCGACGCGGTTCAGGATTTCATCCCCGCCCCCTTGGACGTCGCGACAACGATGTACTACACGGGTATCGACCCGTTTACCAGAAAGCCGGTATTTGTCGCCAAGGCGCTCAAGGAGCGGAAGATGCAGCGGGCATTGATGCAGTTTTTCAAGCCCGAAAACTATTTTGAAGTTCGCGAGGCGCTGCGACAGGCGGGACGCACGGACCTGATTGGTGACGGATGCGACAGCCTGATCGCGTCACGACCGCCGCGGGAAGCGATCCAGCAGCGGCGTCAGGACGCCAACAAGCGATTTCGCGGCGAATACGTTCACACGATCCCCGCGGCGGCGGGTGGTCCGGCGGCGCAAGCCGAAGGCGGTGACAGCGGGGAACAGAAGAAGGGCGCCAAGAAACAGCGTCGCGATCGCAAAACAACCGGCTATCGCCCCGATCGACGCGGCGCCTCGTGACGCTACGTTCGGAACTCTACCG
>JBGTCJ010000085.1:0-20354 GCA_041748895.1 Pirellulaceae bacterium | reverse complement strand
GCACACCGCGAATCGCATCGTTGGGATAGATCACACTGCCGGGGTTCTCTCGCGCCGCAAGAAACGGATGGACCATCTGCCCTTGAATCGGCCCTGGCCGGACGATCGCCACCTCGATCACCAAGTCATAAAAGCAACGCGGTCGCAGCCGAGGCAACATGCTCATTTGCGCCCGGCTTTCGATCTGAAAAACGCCTACGGTATCGGCCTCGCAAATCATGTCGTACGTTGCTCGGTCGTCGGGCGGAATGGTCGACAAGGACAGCTCGCGGCCGTGGTGGGCGCTGACCAGGTCAAAACATCGTCGGATTGCCGAGAGCATCCCGAGCGAAAGCACATCGACCTTGAGGATCCCGAGTTCATCGAGGTCGTCCTTGTCCCACTGAATCACCGTCCGGTCCGGCATCGCCGCATTCTCGATCGGGCACAATTCCGATAAGTTCCCTGCGGTCATCACCATCCCGCCGACGTGTTGAGATAGGTGTCGGGGGAACCCGATCAGCGTTTCGGTCAGGTACGCAAAGCGTTTTCCGAGCGGAGAATCGATGTCCATCCCCACGTCACGCATTCGCGCTGCTAAGTCGAGTTTGCGATCGAATCCGCTGGCAATCTTGGCCAGCCGGTCGATCGTGTCGTAGGAAACTCCGAGCGCCTTGCCAACCTCGCGAATCGCGCTGCGGGTTCGGTAGGTCGTGACCGCTGCGGTCATCCCGGCCGATTGGCGACCGAATTTCTCGTACAGATATTGCAACACCTCCTCTCGCCGCTGATGTTCGAAATCGACATCGATATCGGGGGCCTCATTGCGCTCGCGGCTGATGAAGCGTTCGAACAATAGATCGGCCTGCGTCGGATCGACGCTGGTGATCCCGAGGCAGTAACAAACGGCCGAGTTGGCGGCACTGCCACGGCCTTGGCAGAGAATGCTCCGCTGCTTGGCGAATCGCACCAGGTCCCAAACCGTCAAGAAGTAGGCCTCGTAGTGCAAATCAGCGATCAGCTTGATTTCATGTCGCAGTATCTCAACGACACGCTGGGGGACGCCGCCGGGCCAACGTTGCTTGGCACCCGCCCACGTCAATCGCCTGAGGTGCTCGATGGGGGCAATTCCCGGTGGGGCGATCTCTTGCGGATACTCGTATCGAAGCTCGTCCAAGCGAAATTCGCATCGCTCGGCGACATCGACCGTTCGTGCCAGCGCATCGGGCGCATCGCGATAGAGTCGCTCGATTTCCTCGAGTGGCCGGAGATGTCGCTGCCAATTCGGGAACCGCTCGGCGTGAATTTGGTCAATCGTCGTTGCATTGCGGATCGCTGTCACGCAGTCCTGCACAACGGCACGTCGGGGCACGTGGTAGTGGACGTCACCCGCGGCGAGCAGCGGAAGGCCTGTCGCGTTCTCCAGCCGACGGTACTCTGCGAGCGTCGCGGCATCGTCAATCCCGTGGTGCAATTCGAGCAGCAGCGACGCCCGATCGCCAAAGCACTCGTGGACGCTTTCGCGAAGGAACCGATCCTGCCGCGGCGCCCCGGCTTCCGGGCGAACACCCAACATCATCGCGTCGCCCAGTTGCGCCACGTCATCCCAGCTCAGGTCGCACTGGCCCTTTTCGGCACGCATCCGCCCGCGGCTGAGGAGCCGGCACAGCCGTCCGTAGGCCGCGCGATCGGTGGGCCAGAGGACCATCATCGGCGCGTCCCGAGGATGGATTTCCGCCCCCACCAGGTAAGGGATCGCGACGTCCTTTGCCGCACCAAACCCACGGACCACACCCGCCAGAGAGTGGCGATCGGTCAGCGCGATCCCATGGTACCCCAGTGCCTCCGCCTGCTCGACCAATTCCGCCGGGTGCGAAGCCGCTTCGAGAAACGAGAAGTTGCTCTTGCAATGAAGCTCAACATATCGAAGCGGCATGGTTCACTGGTTGACGGCGCCCGACGATCACGCGATGGGTGGACGACCGTTGTACCGCACCCGCTGGCCTGGATCCAGCGACTTGCCGGCCGACGAACTCGCGTGGGGAGGTCGTCGTCGGCGTCGCAAGGGCAGGTTACCAGATGTATTCGGCACCGAGTGAAATACCCTGAATGGTCAGCGACTGCGTGCGAATCGAGTCACTCGTCAGGCTCGGAGGCGTCGCACCTAGGTTGGACGGGCCGCTCAGGTCAAAACCGAAACCGATGTCGTCAACATTCAGGAGGTAATACTGAGTCTTGACGGTCCACGAGTGGCTGAGGCGGTAGAGCAGCGTCAATTCGAACTCCGACATGAACGTTCCGCGGTTCAATCCGTCGTTCACCTCCGCCGATCCTTCGGTCGCGAGCGGTCCGAGCGAGTTGCCAGCGAATCGCGTTCGACGATCGATGTTGTTGTCCATCCAGGCACCCTTGGCACCAAATCCGACGTTCACGCCCGGCACGACATTCCACCACACATCAAAGCCGGATTGGGGTCCGAACAGCTTGTTGTCGATCTCATTGCGGTAATTGAAGAATCGCGGAATCGGTGGGGCACCGGTATTGTCGGTCTCTCCGACGGTTGAGTATCCGAAGTCGCTGTCGAAGCGGAGGTATCGAAGCCCCGCCAACCAGGAGCCTTGGAATCGACAAAACTGTCCCACCGTGCGGCGACGATAATTGATTTCGGCACTGTGAAAGGTGCTGAACGTATTGATGCTTTGGCTCAGCGATCGGTCCGTATCGTCAAACCCGTTCTGTGGCGGAGCACCAAAGCCGCTGATGAACGAAAACAGATCTGGATTGCCGCTCGAGACCGTGGCCGTGTCTCCCCATTCATTGTTGCCCAGGTAAGTCATTTCGATATTGCCGCCTGGGCCGAAGATGAACGCCGTGGAGAACCTCATGCCCGCCGTCAAGTCGTCGTCGTCGGCGTCATCGGCAAACAGAACTGGAGTTCCTTGGACGCCTTGAGTGGTCAGCACCTGACTTGTGGATCTTTGGTTGTGCCCCAGAAACATGACGTCGGCCGAGAAATCGTACCAGCGCTGTGCACAGATCCCCGCTTCCCCGTAGGGTAGCAGGGACGCCAGGCAACCGAGCAGGTGGCCTCGCCCGATCGATTGGCATAGTTCGCAACCGGACCCGCGGCAAAACAGACACAGGTGTCGCCAATGGGTGAGTCCGCCGCACGAACCGCACCCTTGCATCCCACACCCACCGCAGTCGCCGTAGCCTGGATCGCCATACATGCCGTCACCGGGGTACGGCCCGCAGCCCTGCATCCCACAATTGCCATCGCAGGTCCCGTCACAGACACCGACCCTCGAGCCGATCGGAGCGTTTCCGAAGAATCCGACCTGCTGGACCGCCGCACCCTGACCGCCAAAATAAAGGGCCGGGGAAGGCATGCCCGCAGGTGCGACAAAGCCGCTGGCCTCATAATCGGCTTCGAACCCGGCCTGCTGCACGGGTGGCGCGGCCAAAACGGCAAATGGGGTCATCGCCGCAAACGCCCAAATCGACCAACGGGACCAAAACCCGTGAGGCCGATCGGATCGCCTGCGGTCCCTTGGGACGAGGCGGTTTGGGGTTGCCGACGGAGTGAAACGTCGCATCGTGTCATTCATGGAATCTTGCATCACAAGCGTCTCCGCGGCCCCGCCGCCGCCTCCTAGGAAGGCCGTGTGGAATGAGGAGAAAGCAGAACAATTGCTTTCATCGGAACTATCGGCACAATCCGCCGCCAGGTTTGCACAATCATGACGCGACGATCAGGAAAACTTTTCCGGCGACCCACTGCTAGCATCGTCAGGACCGTTTTGAGCGGGCCCAGGTGGCCATTTGTGAGCTGGTAAGCTCCTGGCCACAAAGTCTCGAAAGTGGCGCCGCCGGTCGGATAGGGAACTTTTTCCCTCGGCGGTCAATCCAAGCACGCGGGTGAGATCCGCTTCGGCTTGACCACTACAGCCCATCCAGGTGTACCTAAGCCTTGCCGTGGATTCGATTTTCGTTGCTTCGATTCACGGTCGAACTACACTGGTCGGCTGTCAGAAAAGTTTCACCAAGCTCCCTGTCTTATCCAAGTTAGCTGCTTAAAAGCCCGATCGTATTAAGCGTTGGCTGGCCCGACGGGGCCGGTGCGCCGGAACGATTGTCGGCACCGTTTGCATCAAGTTTCGCGAAATTTCCGCCCTAGTGGCTCATCAAGAGGTTCGTGGATGTCCATCCGCAAATCGACGTTTCAACTGATCGATCACCCCATGACTGATTCTGATTTTTCCGCCAAGACCAGGGGTCGTCGGGATCGAGTTCGTTCGAGCCGCCGCCGCCAAGACCGTCGGAGCTTGATTCAAGCGCTTGAGCAGCGGCAATTATTGGCGGGGCCGAATCTGATCGGAATCCAACCCAACGAGGGTTCTTTGTTGGCGGATGGGGCGACGCTGAATGTGGCGCCGCGAGAGTTGGTTTTCCGGTTTGATGACAGCACGAGTATCGATGCCTCGACGCTTGACGGCATCCAGATCACGCGGGCTGGCGACGACCAGGTTTTCGAGTCGGCCAAGGCAACCAGTGACCTCGGGACCGGTTTGCCGATCCTGCTAGAGTTTCGTGCGGTTCAGCCGGGGACGGCTGGTGAAGGATTGGTGGTTCGGTTCACGACTACCTCGCGAGGAACCTCCGGGGCTCCTCTCTTTACCGTTGCCGACTCGTTGATCACGATCGACTTGAACAGCAATCCCGCGCGGCCGACGCAGATTCGCGATCTGATCAGCGGTGTGGAGGCTCATCCGCAGGTGAGCCAGTTGTTGCGGGTCTTTACGGTTGCGGGCGGCAGCTCGACGCCCATCGGGACGGCGGTTCCCAGCGGCAAGGAGATCACACTTCGCGGTGCCAACGCGGCCGACGCGACAACCGATCTGGGAACGTCGGGTGCGGTGCGAGTCCGCTTTCTTTCGGCGTTGCCCGGGGCAGACGGGCGGGCGACTTCCGTCGTGTTGCAGCGCGCCAACGCAGGAGGGCCTGCTAATCCGTTGGTGCTGGTTAGCGGGAACCAGGTGACGATTCGCGTTAACAGTAATCCTGGTAACGAAACGACTGCCGCACAGCTGATCGACGCGGTCAACAACAATCCGGAAGCGTCAAGGATCCTGACGGCCATTTTAGAAGCGGGCAACGGTTCGACACTGGTCGGTAACCGCCCGGCGATCGTTGGCACGTTGCAGTTGACCGGTGCCGGTGACATCGTCGTTCGCCCGGGGTTTGTCGGTTTAGGCAATTCGCCCAATGAAGTCGTTTTTCGGTTCGCCGAGTCGTTGCCCGACGACATTTACCAGATCGATATTTTCGGCAGTGGATCGCTTGCACTGACCAACACCGACGGCGAGGCGTTTAACGACGGTCAGAACGAATCACGACAATTCAGGATCAACCTTGGGCCGAAGGTGATGGCCGTGGTTCCCGAGCCGGTGCGGCGAAACGCCGATGGCACCCTGACGCCTGTGATCGGGGTGATCGAAGTGCATTTCAACGAGGCGCTCAATCAGGCGTCGGCACAGAACCCCAATTTTTATCAGTTGATCTTCACTCGCGACACGGCATCACCGGCGGACGACCGAGTCGTGCTGCCGACTTCGGTTAGCTACAACCGCATCACCAACATCGCCACTTTGACCTTTGCTGGGCCGCTGGCGCGACTTCCCGATGGAGCGGGCGGTTTCTTGACGGGTGCGGCCCGTTTGAGGATCGGTAACGCGCAGACTCTGCCGGCCGCCCCGACGACGATCGCCGTGGGAGTTAACCCGGGTGACTCGTTCGGTACCGCTTTCTCGATCGGCAATTTGACGGCGATCGATAGCAGCGGCGTGCGAAGCGTGATGTTGGAAAGCGAAATCCGCAACGCAGCGCCCTACGATCTTGCCTACCCTGGTGGGCCGGGCACTTCGGGCGTAAGGGCGATCCGCCCTGAGGACCCCTCGCGGCTTGATCGTCCCATTCCGCTCGATTTCTTCCGCACCGGGCCAGACAACGTCAATGGCATTCAGGTCATTCAGTACAGTTTCCCCTCGACCTACGCGGGCGACGACCCCTCGCGCCCTGGATCGGACCTGTCCAAAACGTACTTCAACCTGATCAGCGACCAGCAAAAGCAGCGGGTGCGAGAAGTCCTTTCGCTCTTCAGCGAGTATCTCGGTGTTCAGTTCGTCGAGTCGCCACAGGGGCCCACGGCCGGTGCGTTCTTTTCGATCGCTGTGGGCGACCTGTATGGCGCTGATGACCGGACCAGTAGTGGGGTGGGTGGGTTGGCGATCGCAACTCGCGATACCAACGGGGATGGATCGCAGGACTTGGTTGTCCTCGATTTCCAGGACTTCCAACAGTCGACCGATGATCAATTCGGAGGCCAGTTCTTTCGCGGCGCGATGCTCGCCATTGGGCAAGCGCTTGGCTATGGTTTTGCCGATGGTTTGCCGCAGCCCGTGACGCAGAGCTCGGACTTTATCTTCAATCCTGGAACGGCCAACGAGCCGACGTTCCCGAGCGTCGCCGATATCGTCAATGGGCAGTACCTCTATCGCCCCGAAAGCACCGACATCGACCTGTATCGATTTCGGCTTGATCTCGCGGCGTTCGTGTCGATCCAATCGGTCGCCGAGCGGCTGGCGAGTTCGAGTCTCCTCGACACGCATTTGCGATTGTTTCGCGAAGACCCGGTCACGGGTGTTTTTGTCGAGGTCGCGCAGAACGATGACTATTTCAGCAACGACTCGCTGATCGAGTTGGAGCTCAGCGCTGGCAACTATGTGATCGGCGTCAGCGCTTCGGGCAACGATACCTACAATCCCGTCATTCCAGGTACCGGCCTCGGCGGGCGGAGTGAGGGGACTTATGAACTGAAAATCACCACAAGAGCCATCGCGACCACCGGGATCCGAGATGAGACCAATGTCATTCTCGATGGCGATGGCGACGGTCGCCCGGGCGGAGTCTACGATTTCTGGTTCGTCCCCTCGGATCAAAGCAACACGTTCTACGTCGACAAAGCGGCCACGTTGACGGGCAACGGAACCATCGCCCGGCCGTTCAGGAATATCAAGGACGCGGTGGCTCTCGCGACGCCGGGAACCACCATTCGCGTGCTTCCCAATGGTGGTGCCGATGGCCGATTGGAAACGCTCGATGACAATCTGAGCTATCAGATCGGTTTTTCCCAAACCGGCTCGCCCTTGGAGGATGGGACCAGCCTCGACATGCCGCAAGGTGTCCGTCTGATTATTGACGCCGGAACGATCATCAAGTTGCGTTCGGCGAGGATCGGCGTTGGCAGCACCACCGCATCGGTCAATCGGTCCGATGCGGCGATCCAGGTGCTCGGTACGCCGACGCTGATCAACTCAACGGGGCAACCGGCTAGGGACGATGCGGGTCAATTGATTCCCGGCAGTGTGATCTTCACGAGTGTCAATGACCGTTCGGTGGGCACCGGAAATCAGTCCGGGATCGCCCCCACGCCGCAACCGGGCGATTGGGGTGGCATCGATTTGCGAGGTGACATCGACTACCTCGACAGCAGTCGGCGAAATCGTGAAAACGAAGGCGTCTTTCTCAACCACATCCAATTCGCCGATCTCCGCTTCGGCGGGGGTCGTGTCAGCGTTGATGGCCAGTCGGTCGTCGTGTCGCCGGTCGAGATGGCACTCACGCGGGCCACCGTCGTGAACAGCACGATCCGTGACAGTGGCGACGCGGCGATTGCGGCGACGCCCGATACGTTCACCGAAACCCGGTTCGACGAATCCGTTTTCCAACAGAATGGTCGATTCACGCCGACCGGCTCCCGGGTCGGCCCCGACATCCACGGCAATCTGATTGTCGACAATTCGATCAACGGCTTGTTCATTCGTGTTTCGACGCGAACGGGCGATCGTTTGCAACCGTTGACCTCTCAGGCCCGCTTCGACGACACCGACATCGTTCACGTGCTTGCCGAAAATTTGACGATCCAGGGCGCTCCCGGTGGTCCAGTCGCGCAGGCGGCGCCGCCGTCGAGCCTGTTAATCGGACTGAGCCCGTTGGTCGGCGATGGCCAGGTTCAGCCCGGGACGTACGTTTATCGCCTCAGCTTCGCGTCGCCCACCAGCGAAAGCGCCGCGAGCGTTGACACGGCGAGGGTCACGCTCGACGAGGTCGGACGCATCTCGCTCACCCAGTTGCCGGTTGTGGCGGCGGGCAGCGGCTTCACGCAGCGTCGGCTGTATCGGGCTTTTGTCGCGACCGATGGAACCGTTGGCGCGTTCGTCAAAGTGGCGGATCTCAATGGGACTGACACCACGTTCGTCGATAGGGCGGCCGCCGGTACGGCCCCGCTTCCCAATATTTCCAATCCGCTCGCTGCACGGCTCGACGCCAGTCTGAAGATCGACCCGGGCACGATCGTGAAGACCGCCGGGGCGCGGATCGACGTCACTTTCGGCGCCAACCTGCTGGCCGAAGGCACGCTCGAAAACCGAATCGTCTTCACGAGCATCCGCGATCAACGGTTCGGGATTGGCGGCACATTTGACACCAATAGCGAGGGACAGAATGGATTCGTGACCAACGCCCAGGGCGTGCGAGTCCCGATCGACGTTTCCGGCACTTGGGGCGGGATCTACGTCGGCCACACTTCGCTGGCCAGTTTGGATCGGGTCACGCTCGCCGGCGCCGGTGGGGTCACCCGCGTCGAGGGCGGGTTCGCTTCGTTCAACCCGATCGAAGTCCATCAAGGAACTTTCCGATTGGCCAATAGCCGTCTCGAGAACAACGCCGACGGCCGAGGGTTGATTAGCGAGAATGACCCCAATCGTGTCGGTCGCGGTGACAATGCCAGTGCCACTGTTTTCGTACGCGGCGCCCAACCGATCATCGTCGACAACGTCTTCATCAACGGCGGTGGTCCCGCTCTCTCCTTCGATGTCAACAGCCTGATATGGGAGGAGGTCATCGATCGCGGCCGAAGCACAGGAACGCTCGAGGCGGTCCTGAGCACGGGGAATTCTGGGCCGCTGATTTCCGGCAACCGTTTGGGAAACAATTCGATCAACGGCATGGAAGTTCGTCCCGGCCAAGTGGCGACCGAGGTCGTTTTCGACGATGTGGACATCGTGCACGTCGTTCGTGGATCGATCGAGATTCCCAACCAGCATGTGTACGGTGGGCTCCGATTGGAAAGCACGGCGCGAGGAAGCTTGGTCGTCAAGTTTGAGACCGCGGAGGGTAGCGCCGCGGGGATCGTTGCGGGCGGCACGTTGGCGACCGCTGTCGATCAGTTTGTCGACATTCGCGATCGCATTGGCGGTTCACTTCGGATTGTCGGGCATCCCGATTTCCCCGTGGTGCTCACGACGCTCGCCGACGATTTTGCCGGAGCCGGATTCACGCCCGCAGGACTTCCCCAGGTCGATACCAACAACGATGGAGTTTTGGACGGTGGCCTGGGTGGCGAATCCGGCGATGGGCTGATTCGCTTGCCGACGGGGCCTGAGGTCGACAATGGAAACCTGATCGACAATGACGTCGATCGATCGACGCCGGGCTTCTTCGAAGCCTTGATCGGTGTGGCGAACGAGGTCAATTCCAGTGGCGTGACGGTGAGCACGCCAACGGGTGTGTTGATCGCCCAGGACTACATTTTTCAGTACTCGACGTTCGTTCGGATCGGGGACACCACGACTCGCCTGTCGCAGACGACGATCACGCAGCAACCGACGTTGGTGTCTCCCGACCGGGTCGAGAGTCGTGGAAGTTTTGTTGGCCCCAACGGCGCGGTCGACTGGGTCGCCACGAGTTTCTTTTTGAACGGCACCCCCACGCTTTTCTCGACGCTCGACCTCTCCACCGCAACCGGTGAGCTCGGCGCCATCCAAGTCATCAGCTACCTCGACGAGGATGTCGAAGGACCTATTGATGATCTGCTCTACACCGTGGGCACGCCGGGGCAACCGGATTTCCGTCTATTCACCGTCGATAGCGTTCGGCGAATCGGTTTCTCCCATGGAGGGTTTTACACTGATGGGGCCAATCAGACCAACGCGACCTACGCGGGTTGGGCAGCCGATCGCTTCAACGAATTGCAGACGAACATTCTGAACAATACCCAGCAGTTTGCGATCGCTGGCGTGGTCAATGTGGCCAACCTTCCCGCGGGCGTCGACCCGGTTTTCGGGAATATCTTCGGGCCCGGCGATGTGACGACCGCGCACGCGTGGGACGTCGCGGCGACGGCGACGACCGCACGGGTCACGAGTTTTCTCGAACTGATTACGTCCGATCCGACTCAGGGCAGCCCCTTGCAGCGGGTCCAGTCGGGCCTTTGGAATGGCCTCGTCGTTCGCGAGGGCGCTAACGACCGAAATGTGGCAGCCTTCACCGAAAACGAACTCGGTTTGACTTCGCTCAGCGACAGCAATGCCGTCCCCTCGCAGGCACAGTTCCTCGGCGAATTGGCGCCGTCGGCGACCGCGGGCGATGAGAACCGGCGGTTGGGATTCATCGTCGAAGGGGTGATCACGCAGCCGCAGGACGTCGACGTGTTTGCCTTCATTGCCGAAGCGGGTACCGAAGTCTGGCTCGATATCGATCGAACCAGTCTGTCGCTCGATTCGATCGTCGAACTGATCAACGCCAACGGCCAGACGCTCGCACTTTCGGTCAGTTCGCTCGCTGAGTCACGTGGCGATTCAGCGATTTTGGTTGCCAACGGTTTTGATCCCTCGTCCGCACGCCCGCTGAACACGCTACCGATCCCGTCTGGGTCGCCCGCGTCGGCGTACCAAGACGCCTTTTCTACCAATCCCCGTGACGCTGGGATGAGGGTGGTTCTGCCGGGACAGGTCGGAACGCGAAACCTGTACCACGTGCGCGTCCGTAGCAACAGCCAGTTGCCAGGCGCGCCGGCCAGTTCGTTGTTGACCAACCTCAACGGGATGACCCAAGGATCTTACCAACTGCAGATTCGCCTTCGCGAACTCGATGAAGTCGCTGGCACCCAAGTGCGATTTGCCGACGTTCGCTACGCGACCAAGGGGATCCAAGTGATTGGTCACCCCCTGCATAGCCCATTGTCGGGCGACGACTACGAAACGGCCGGCGACAACAATTCGTTCGCGACCGCTCAGCCGCTGGGACTTTTCGATATCGCGATCGATGCCAACTCAGCGCTCACTGCGGGGCCGCTCGCCAGCGATCGGCTCGCGAAATCCGTTGGGGGAATGATCAGTGGCGCGACCGATGTCGATTGGTATCGGTTCGACGTCGGCTACCAGAACTTGACTCGCGATGACTTCGGGCTCTACCTCGCGACGATTTTCGATATCGACTATGCCGACGGCTTCGCACGCGCCGACCTATCGATTTATGTCTTCAACGGCGATGGGCAATTGGTCCTGATCGGAACCGATAGCAACATCGCTGATGACCAACCGACGGGGTTGACGGGCACCGACAGCTCGGACCTCAGTCGCGGATCGGCCGGCACGCTCGACCCATACATTGGTGTCGCCGAATTGTCCGAAGGCACGTACTTTGTGGCGATCACCTCGGCGGCTCAGATCGCATCGCCGCTGGATCAGTACTTTGTTGCCAACCCGGTCAATCCGCTGTTGCGTCTCGAGCCGATGGATTCGGTCCGTCGAATCGCCGAGGACCGAATCGGTTCGTCCGGTGGCGGAACGGCGGACGCTCCGGTCGTGCCGCTTCTTTTTGACCCCGTGACCTCGGTTGTTCCCTACACCCTCGCCGACCTGATCCTTTACAAACTCGATGGTGACACGGTCGACCTGGCTAACCCGTTCACGGGACAGCAGTACGGCGAGATAGGTGTCGTTGGTGGTGCCTTCCAGGACTTCGCGTTTCAGATCAATGGTGAGTTGTTCGCGTACAGCTTGCCGAGCACGTTGGTGAACCAGGATCTCGATGTCGCCTATTCGTATTTCCGAATCGATTCGGCGACCGGCGCGTTGACCAATCTCGGTCAATCGGGCCTCGAGACGTTCCACGTCGCTGTCGATGCCCAGGGCAATCCAGCCGTGGTCGACAGCAACGACGGATTCAACGTTCTCGGGATGACGATTGTCTCGCCGACTCTCGGTTTCGTCGTTGGCAATCGCCCGATCGATCGCGGAAACGCTTACTTCCAGAACATTGTCTACGCGTTCAATCCGCAAACCGGCGAGATCACGGGACTCGGGTCGCCCAACCGTCAAGTGATCACGGTTGGCCAAGTGACGATCGATGAGCGGGCTCAGGGCGCGGGTACTCAGATCCGTGAACGCGGCTTCATCGAAACGGGGACCGGTGGTGTCGTCGCCGCGGGCACCCAATTGGTTGTCCCTGCGGCGACCGACGTCGCTGCCGATGGATCGACGACCCCTCGCTTGTTGGATGGCAATGGATTCACGATTCAGGTTGGGGCTCAACCGTTCCGAATCGAGCTCGATGCCGGCCCGATTTTGCAGTTCGCGACCAACCCGGCCGCAGGACAATTCGCAATCGATGGCACCCGCTTTACGCTGACCACCGCCGCTGGGACGCAGCTCTATGAGCTTGACAGTGGACCCGTTGTCACGATCGCGCCGCCAGCGATCCCAGGTGGAACACCCGTCCTGGATGGGGCGTCGGTCGTGATCACCAGCCAGAGCGGTGTATCTCAACGGTTCGAGTTCGATACGAACGGCGTGGTCACCGGCGGTTCCATCGGCGTCCCGGTCGCAATCGGCGCGACCAACGTGACGCTCGCCTCCGCGCTGGCGTCGGCGATCAACGCGGCCAATTTTGGCGTCCAGGCCGCGGCGGTTCCCGGACAGGGACGCGTCGACTTGGTTGGTGACTCGCGAACCGTCGCGCCCGTCACCGCCGGTCAAGGACTCGGCGTGTTTGGGGCCTATGGTTCGACCGATCCGAATATTCCCCAGTCCAACCTGATCCCTGTTCGCGAGAGCTTCACGGGCAACGAGTTGGCCGCGGCGGTCGCTGCGACGACCGGCGGCGTCGCTGCCGGAAATCGCGTCAACTATCGTGACGTGACCGCGACGAACTTGGTCAATCTCTCGGCGATTGGGGTGGTGACGCAAACGGGTGCCGTTGGCGTCGCGCCAGGCGCCACGCCAGTTCGTTTTCTGGTGACCGACAGCGGTGAAGCCGTGGCGATCCGCATCGCACAAGCGATCAATGCCAGCATTAGTCTGCAGGGCGTCGGCGTCTCGGCAACGACCAACGGACGTGTCGTACAACTGCAGGGTGCCACACTCAGCACCAACAACGCGCTCATCGACCCGGTCTTCGCTCGCGGCGGCGTGGCGCCCGGCGGTCTGGCAACCGGCCTGGCCGAGGTCAATGGAACGATTTACGCCGTTTCGAGCGCGGGAGGACTCTATCGCATCGTCTCCAACCTGCAGGTAGCCGTTCAGGGTCAGATCAGCCAGTACGTGGAGACGGCGACCGACCTACTCGGAATCAACTTCACCGGTTTGACGACCGGGCCGACGAACATCCCCGGCTTGCTCGATGGTCCCGATGGCCTCACCGGCAATCCGCTCTTGTTCGGTTCGACCGCCGCGGGTGACGTGTACGCCTTCGATACCGAAGGTCGCTTGCGCCCGGTTTTTGCCGGCGGGGCGAGTCGCATCAACATCGGCCCGGGTGTTCGCGGGATCGAGTTCAGCACGCTCGATTTCAACCTCTGGCACACCACCGACCAGCGTGGGGACGATCCGGGACATGGAATTGATCCCACGCCCAACGGCGCCCGCCAGAACCGTTTCACCCGCGGGGGTACCAGCTTCTACTTTGGCGCGTCACCGGACCATCCCAATATCGGCGCCGGGCTCGTCGGGACGCCGTTCTCGGTGCCACGCCAAGACGGCCAACCGGTCCGCAGCACCTACAACTTCCCCGGGGGTGCCAAGGGAGCGCTCGAGAGCAACCCGATCAGTCTTGTCGGTTATTCATCGGCGGACCTGCCGATGCTGTACTTCAACTACTTCCTCGAGACCGATGGCTTTGATTCGGTGACCGCCGGAATTGGCGATCGCGATGCCTTTCGTGTTTACGTGATCACACCCGATGGCGTTGAGCACTTGGTCGCCACGAACAACTTGGCGACACAACCGGGCATCAACGCCTTTGATGACGAGTTCGATGATCCACGGCTGAGTCCGCAATTGGCGTCGGTCTACAACGGGGACATTCAAGTTCCGGTGCAACGCCTGTTTGACAACACCGACAGCTGGCGTCAGGCGAGGGTCTCGCTTTCCGAGTTCGCGGGTCTCGATAACCTGCGACTGCGAGTCGAATTCAGCACCGCCGGTACGTTCAGCGATGGGCAGACCGTTGGGTTACGGACGAAGCCGGCGTCGCACTTGGTCGATGGGGCGACGTTTGTCGTCGGTGGTGAAACCTTTGAAATCGAATTGGGACCGACGCTGGTTCTGCCAACTGGCGGTGAGATCGCTCGCTTTTACGCGGAGAATCCTGCGGGTCGCGTGACCGTGAATGTCGGAGGCTTCACCTACCTGCTCAATGACGGATCGCGACCGATCGATGGCGACGTCAATGTACCGCTGCAGCAGGTCGGAGATCTGCCGCTTTCGACCTTCACCGCTACGCAGGTCGCGTCACGATTGGCGGAGATCATTCGCGCCACCGGCCTGCCTCCGGTCATGTCTTCGTTCGGATTGACCGCTGAGCCCAATGATGAGCTGATCGATGCGGCTCCATTGCCGACGCCCTCGGGCAATGGTGTGGTGAATGTGGCGGGGAATTTGGATCGCCCGACTGACGTTGATTTGGTTCGCTTCGAATTGCCAGCCGGGGCGACGATCAACGTTTCGGCAAGTCCCGCGGTCACCAACGCGTTCCCGGCTCGGGTTCGTTTGTTCGACCAGAACGGAGTGCAGATTTCGGCGTCGACCGTAACCGAGTCGGCGAGCTTCACGACGAACGAGTCGCGCACGATTTACATTGGATTCAGCAGTGGTTCCAACACCGATTACAACCCGACGGTCGCCAATTCAGGTTCCCTGGGCGTCGCCGGCGACTACATCGCCACGATTTCGTTACTCAGGGACCTTCGAGTCTTGCAAAGCGGCGGGTCGCTTCAAATCAGCGGCGGGGTTTCGGCCACGGCCGGCGCTGATGGTCTGACGACCGTCACGGGCAGCAGCGGAACCACGTTCGGTATTCCCGTCACGATTGATTCCCAGATGTCCGATACGGACGTCGCTCGGGCCATCCAGCTTGCCGTCGCCAATCGATTCGCAGGTGGTGTCGTGGCTGCCTATCCGGTTTCAGGCAACGCGATCTCCTTGGCCGGATTGACGATCGGTGACGTTGGTCCCTTCGGTCTCTTTGGGGTGCGAACGGGAGATGTTTTCGGCAGCACGGGTGTGGGGCGCGCCGCCGAGAATGCTTTTGAAGGTGTCTACGTCGACGACTTTATCATTGGCTTTGCCGAACGCGGCGAGTTGGTGACGGGTGCCTTGGGGGATCAAACGGATTTCATCGCGGACCCATCGATCGGACTGACGAATCCACCGCGTCCGCCGTTGGCCAATACGACCGGCGCCTACCAGTTGGAGATTCGTGACGGCAGCGAGTACGTCAACAGCTTGGCGGGATCGGCGTTCCGAACCTTTGATACCAACGATCGGTTGGCCAGTGGGTTTGTGGTGACGGCCTTGCCCGCTGATCAAATTGTCGATGGCATCACATTCCAAATCTCCGATGGTGTATCGGCGATCACCTTCGAGTTCGATGTCCTTAGGGCCGATGGCACGAGTGGTGGTGTTTCCCCAGGTCGGGTCCGTATCCCGGTTCCTCATGCCAGTAGCATCGCTCCGGGCATCGACAGCAGTACGCTCGTTGCCGCCGCGATCATTGAGGCGATCAACGGGTCAACGGTTCGATCGATATTGGATGTTGCCGCGGTTCCCGCCGATGGTATCGACTCGGTGGGCAGCAACCGAATCAACCTGTTCGGCGATGTCGCGGTGGTGCAGTTCACGGGTGCCCTGGCATCGGCCACGCTCAACGAAGGGCGAGGTGACAAGAACCGCGATCGTGAAAGCCAGGGCGTGATCCTGATCGAGAACAGCCGCTTCATCTTCAATTCCGACGTGGGTGTCGAACTATCGCACGGATCTACCGCGACGGTCGATGGACAGACTACCGACTCAATCGTGACCTATCCAAGGAACCTCGTCGAGCTCAACACGCAGCGGTTGATTCCGGGTGTCGTCGTTCAGAGCAACGTCGTGGCGTTCAACCAGAACGCGGGAATTCGTGTCGAGGGCTTAGAACTTCAGGGCTCCTCACGCGATCCCGTTCCCTTTGATCGCATTGTCAACAACACGATCGTTGGCGGACAGATCAACGCCGGTCCTCGCACGCCCGCCGGGACATTCGGTGGCGTGTTCTTCCCGGCCGGCCAAATTTCGTTTGCCGATTCCGTGGTCAGTTACGTCGCCGGAACCGGTGTGACGGCACCATTCAACAATCCCAACCGCGCGCTCGGCGCCCCGGAATCCACGGGTCGCGGCGCGGAACCCGTCGACGGCCTATCGACGGTCTCGCTCGGTAGTGGTGGGCGGTTGACCGTCGAGTTTACCGACAACCTCCTAACCGGTAGCGGCGATGGCCGGCCCGACCTGATCGTCTTCGAAACCGGGGAAATCGAGTCGGTCCGCGTTGAAGTGAGCCGAGACGGGATCACGTTCTTGGACGTTGGCGTGATCGGGGGAATCGACTTGACCGTCGATCTCGATTCATTCGGCTTCGGCATCCAGGATCGTTTCCGCTTCGTTCGGCTGACGGATTTGCGTCAGGGCACATTGACGTCGGGGCCCGTTGGCGCCGACATCGATGCGATCGGGGCGCTCTCGACTGTTCCACGAGATGTCTATGTCGCATCGGGTGATGGCATCGTCGTGACCAACAATGCGGCACCGACACTGCTCAACAACGTGATCGCCAACACCGAAACGGGGCTCACGATCGATCCAACCTCGAGTGTGCTGAGCATCGTGGGCGGAACGTCATTCTATCGAAATGACACCAATGCCCAGTCGAGCCAAACGCAACCGCTGGGGCAGTTCAGCCAACAACTACCTGCCGCACTGGACCTGTTTGTTGATCCAAAGAATTTTGTATTCACGCCGCGCGCCGGTGTGCCGATCATCGACGCATCGATCGACTCTTTGGAGGATCGCACTTCTCTGGTGACCGTACGCAGCGCAATCGGTCTACCGCCTTCGCCTATCATCGCACCCCGTTTGGATGTCAACGGTCAGTTGCGAGTTTCTGACCCGTCGGTGGACGCTCCATTCGGCGTCGGCCAGAGCGTTTTCAAAGATCGAGGTGCCGAAGACCGTGCCGACCTGGTGGGTCCGCGCGCCGTTCTCGTCGCTCCTCGTGCGCCCGAACTCGGGATGATCAGTGGGCAAGCCGAAACCCGCGGTACCGTGTTCGACGCATTCGATATTCAGTTGATCGATGGGATCGGCCCGGTCGACCCCGTCCCGGGTGTTGGGGTCGACGACGCTTCGGTGACGAGCGGTTCGCTGATTCTCCTCAAAGACGGAGTCCCGCTGGTCGAGGGCGTCGACTATCGATTTGGCTACAACGCCTCGAACAACTTGATTCGGCTCACACCGATCGCCGGGATTTGGGAAGACGACTCGGTCTACGTCGTGCGGTTGTTGGACGCGTCGGATTCGGTTTTGTCTTTTGGGCCGGGCACCTCGCTAACCGATGGAGCGATCACCTCGCTGCGCACGGTCGATGGAGCGATCGTTGAGCTCGAAGCGGACACCGGCATTCGAATTGCCGTCAATGCCAATATCAACCCAGTCGGTTTTGGCGGCCAAGCAATCACTGTTTTCGATGGGACCTTCGAATTGACGTTCGAAGTTTCGACAACGGGCGTTGCGGGTGTGGGGCGGATTCCGGTCGTGGTGCCGGTTGACGCGATCAGCGATCAAATCGCGGCCGCGCTCGCCAGCGCCGTCAACGCGACGACGCTCAACGTCCAGGCCCGTTCGGTCGGGCCCGCCCTGCAGTTGCTCGGCGGATCCACACTCAGCACGGCGACGCCCATCGGACCAGCACCGAGCATCTTCACGGTGTCGGGGGAGATCGGAACCCGTATTGGATTTGGCATCGGGATTCCGGCGGATGGTGCCAGTCCTGCGGCTGATGTGCTCGATGGTCAAACGTTTACGATTCGGCGAGGCGCGGATCTGGTGCGAACGTTCGAACTCGACTTTGGTGGTGGGATCACAACGCCTGGCGCGATCGCGGTCTCGGCGGGACCCAGTCCGACGCTCGATGCCATCGCCGAAGCGCTCGTCCGCGCGATCGGTGGTGCCGGACTCGGGCTCGATCCGATCAACCGAGGCGAAGGGCGTGTGGCCCTTGGCGGCGACGCCAACTACTCACTGGATGTTACCAACACGGGCTTGATCCAGCTCGGGTTCGCCGGCCAGGATGCGACGACGCCAGTAACCATTCCGCTGGACGCCACGGCCGAAGAAGTTCGTCAAGCCTATCAGGACGCGATCGCTCAGGTACCGGAACTGGCCAACGTCTCCGTCGCCGTAGTCGGTAGTCGCTTGATCCTCAATGGGGTGACCGCCGCGACAGGTGAAAATGCGGTCCCGCTGCCGGGCATCCGAGACCGCGTCGGTAATCCGCTGCAGAGCAACCTTGACAGCGGATTGACCGAGTTGACGATTTTCGTCGGAGGTGGATTCGACTTCGGAGACGCACCGGCACCCTACACTTCGTTGGCAGCCGACGGCGGTCCACGACATCGGATCGATCGCGGTCTTCATCTCGGACCCACCATCACGCCCAAGGTTGACGCCATGGTGCCTGATGGCGACATCTCCGATGATGGCGTGTTTCAGGTCGGAGTCGCCCAGGCCGGCGGCCTCGCCACCTTCACCGTTGATGTTCGCTCCGATGGTCGCGCGTTCTACCTCGATGTGTGGGTGGATTGGAATGGCGACGGGATCTTCAGCGCGGGTGAAAAGACGACACTCAAGAGTCCCAATGCGGTCGGCAATTTTGGGGTGATCAACGCAGGCGTCAATCAGATTTCCGTTCCCGTGCCGCCGACGGTTGTCTCGGGAGCTACGTTCGCGCGGTTCCGACTCAGCGAAGTGCTGGGGCTCGGACCCAACGGCGATGCCGACAGTGGTGAAGTCGAGGACATCCGGGTTTTGGTGCAGGGGAACCCGTACCAAAACCCACTCGATCGCTTCGACGTCAACAAGAGTGGACTCGTGACGCCTTTGGATGCACTCAACGTCATGAACCTCTACAGCCAGTGGCGTCGCGGTGGGGGGGCAGCCAACGGGATTCCGCTGCTGCCGCTCGCCCCGAACGCGCCGATTGAACTGGTCAATCAGACGCTGCTGGCCGATGTCGATGGGAACGGCGTCGTTCAGCTCATCGATGCCTTGCAAGTGTTGAATGAGATTTCGCGTCGGCGTCGTGCCGGCGTAGCCGAGGGTGAAGGCGAAAGCCTCATGTTCGCGTTCGATCCGATCTCGACGCCGATCGTCGCCGCGCCCCTGGGGGAATCGTCGGTCGATCCGCTCGGACCGGCGCCTGGATTCACCGAAATCGCAATTGATATTGAGCCATCGCAGTCGGCGGCGACTTCAGCCAACTGGGCCTTTGACGATCACGATACGTCCAACCTCGACGAGATCATCGACAATTTGATCGATGACCTCGCGGCAAATCCGACCGAGCAATCGGATTTGGTCGACGCGATCTTCACTGGTTTTTAGTCGATGAAGAATATTGATCCTCGCAGTGTTCAAAAGATCTCCGGCGCATTAAACCGCCGGTGGATCTCGTTGCACCGCTTGGGCGGAAGCCTCAGTCCGTGCGACAATGCTTGCAGATAGTCAACCTCAGATTGCTCATCAATCTGGATCGCCAGCAACGATGCTGCATACACCTGCTCCTCCATCCCCAATGGGACGCTCCACGCAAACGCCTTCACGTCCGGTCGACGTGAGAATTCCTCTCTCAAAAATGCGACGTCGGCTTCGGTTACGGGGCCAACGTGCTTCATGATTGCCTCTTGCTCGTCCCGCGTGATTTGACCATCGGCCTTGGCAGCTTCGATCATTGCACGCACCAAGATCATCGCCTGGTCATTCATCCCTTCGCCTCTACCTGGGGTACGCCTCACGGAGGGTTCTTCGGGCCGTGCGGGAGGAGAAGCCGCGTGGCCATAAGGAGGCAACGAAGTTCTTGTAGTGGGGTTCATCGAAGAAGGGCCATTCGGCGCGGGAATCGTCCGGCTCGCATCGGTCGTCGAACTCCGCGTTGCCGCCCGTTGTCGA
>JBGTCJ010000084.1:0-6896 GCA_041748895.1 Pirellulaceae bacterium | reverse complement strand
GTGGCGAAAGCGATCAGACGCATGGATTGCGCGAGGATCGGTTTGCCAACGCGCCCATTTCAAGGCTGGTCGGGTTCGAGGTCGAACCGGGAGAATGCGGTGAGGCCACTGTGAGGCTCCGCTGCGGCATCCATCACCACAATCCGATGGGTCGCGTGCACGGTGGCTTGATCGCTGCGCTCGCCGACGCCGCGATGGGAATCGCTTTCGGCCGCACGTTGTTGCCGGGTGAGGAGTTCTCGACAATCGACATGCAGATCCATTTCATCCGTCCGATTCGAAGCGGATGGATCAAGGCCGATGCGAAGGTGCTCGAGCGTGGCCTGAGGATCGGTTTCGTTCGATGTGAAATCACGAACGAGCGGGGCAAACGGATTGCTTCCGCCTCGTGCACGTGCACGCTGTTGCGGGATGGTGGACTGTAGCGTCGCTTGCCGCTTGTGGGTCGCTTTCCGAACCGCCTACACTTGTGGTGTGTTTTGGACCGTTGCTTCTGGAGCGCCTCGTGTCTTCCGATCAAGTCACCGACCCGCAAACGTCGCGTCCTGCGGCGGTTGACCCGGAGATTGCAAGCCGACTGTTGCCGCAGGTCTCCTTTCGTCTGATCTTGGCCGTCGTGACTCTCGCGGCTTTGGCGGCTTTGGCCGGTCGTCGCGCCGGTTTGGGGGGAGCGTTTGCGGGCGCCGTGCTCGCGGTGATGGCCGCTTTGCTGGCGACGTTTTCCGGATTTGCCGTGCTTTTTCTGATCGCGTGGGTACCCGCCGTATTGGGTCGGGATCGGTGGAGCGAGGTGGGCAAGGGAAATCCGTTTGCCGAGGGCCAATTGCCCCCACAACTTCTCCCACCGCGCGACCCGACCACATGAGCACGCAATTGGGAAGGGCGTTTCTCTGGTCCCTGTTGGCGTTGCTGGCCCCCGTTGGGTCCGAGGTTCTGCTCGCGCAGTCTTGGCGCTCCGTGGCGCTCGAGCAGGTTCGTTTGCCCACCGGTGCGCCAACGGCCGGATTCACCTGTTCGATTACCACCGAGTCGCCACGTCTGTTCGGCGACCTCCCCTTGCGCGTCTCGATTCGACCGACAGCGCGGACATTTGCGGCCCAGCGCGAGTTGGTTTTGCGGTTGGTCTTGGATCCCCTCACGGTCCAGCCCCGATGGCGGAACGTGCAATACACACTGCCGATTCGGCTTGCCGAGGGATCCACCGAGTTCGACGAGACCTTCTATCTGCCCAAGTGGTGCGTTGGGGGCGAGTTCAGCGCGACGATCTTGGAAGCTGGACGTCCCCTTCCCGATCACACTGCCCGGTGGGGCGGCGCGGTTCGCGTGCAGGAAAGCGGAAGCGATTGGTGGCGTGAATCGGCGATGGGCCGTTTCGGATGGATCGCGGATGCCGTGGTCCCCGGTTCGGTGGTCGAGTCGCCCGACCTACGATACTTCTTCGCCGCAGCGGTCCCCGAGTCGTATTTTTTTTACGACTTTGCGATGCCGATCACTCTGGTGTCTCAGGGGTTGGATCCATGGAGATCGCTTCAATATGTCAATGTCGACGAACTTGCCACCGATTGGCGTTGGTTTGATGGACGCGACGTGTGGGTCTGCCGGCAACAGACTCTCGATGACTTGCGATCTCGTCGAACGGATGCGGCCGACGCGTTAGCTGAGTATCTGCGGTGTGGCGGGACGCTCTGGGTGGTGGATGCCGACGACCGGCAGAAGGCTTCGATCGAGCAATGGTTGGGGCTGGGGTCGCGGGCGGAATCTCGTCCCGCGAGCGCTTTAGCGGCCGATCAAGCGGCGATCGAGTCGATTACAGCGGCGTCTCTGCGTCAGTATCTGGCGGAGTTAGCGCCCTACGTCGAACAAAGCTATGCGGCGCCGGAGACGCCCGCGCGGTATCTGCGCCAGGCGGCCAATGATCGTCTGATGGCCGGCCAGCTCGGAGCTGCGTCGATTGCGGGCGGCAATCCGTTTTCGCAGGCGTCCCAAACGCTCGAGCGGTATTTCATCCGCAACGCCACTCTCGCGCATTCCGAGAATGCGGCGGTGGCGCCACCGGAGCCGGCGCACTTTGATCAGATCGAGATCGGACTGGGGCGGGTCATCGTCAGCCGCTACCCCGAGCCGCTGCCAGGGTCCTTGGCTCATTGGCAATCGCTGATGGGATTGACGGGTCCGGCCATCTCGGAAACCGTTCGCAAAGCGGTCGACCCCGTGTTCGGTGATCGCCGGTTTTGGGACTGGGTCATCCCGGGCGTGGCACAGCCGCCGATCTACACGTTCATGGGGTTGCTTGCGTTATTCGTGATCCTTGTGGGACCGGTCGCCTATCGCAGCCTGAGTCGGATGGGGCGCGCGTACCTGATGTTCTTTGTGGCGCCCCTTCTCGCCGCGGTCACGACGCTCGGCATGCTGATTTATGGCCTGCTCGCCGATGGATTGTCGACGCAGGTTCGGGTCCGCGAAGTCACGTGGGTAGCCAATGCCGAAGGAGACGCGGCGAGGTATTGCCGTTCGGCCTATTTCGCAGGCATTCGTCCAAGCGGCGGACTCCGCTTTCCGGCAAACTCGAGCGTGATTCCTTACGATCTGAGTGATGTTCGCTCGTGGTACGAAGCCTATCAACGCGACGCGGGAACGGTGGGGTCGGTCACGCTCACCAATGAGGAAATTCGCTTGGATCGCGGGTTTCTCCCGTCCCGGAGTCAAAGGCAATTCGTCACCTATCGACCGATCTCGAATTTCGGAGGGATCGTGCGAACTGCAGCCGGTGGTCAGGAGTTGAGGAGTCGTTTTGATCGACCCGTCACCGAGTTGATCTTGCGCGATCTCGACGGAAAGTATTGGTACGTCCCGCGGATGGACCCGGTCGACCCGTGCACAATGAAGCCGTTGGACGACGCTGCGGCGGGCGAGCGATTGAGCGGGCTTTACGCGCTGCAGCGTCCCACACCCCCGGCGGCGATCACTTCGACAATGGCCGCGGCGGATGCCAAGATCGATCTGTTGGTTGAGCTGATCGTCAGTCGTGTGTGGCAAGCCAAGGTCGGCAGTTCGGCGGTTTCGGCCGGCGAAAGTGCGATCGAAAACTGGTTGCGACAGACTCTGCAGATCGAATCGGAATTGCCCGAAGGGAAGTACGTCGCTCTGATGGATGTGACGGCGGACTGCATCGCGGTCCCGAGTGCCAACCTGGTCGAGAGCGTGCACTACGTCGTGGGTGATTGGCAATGAGTCGCACTGACGACGCCACCACCGAAATCGCCGACCAGCCGCAGAGCGTGTTTGGTTTCAGGCTTCACGCGGGTTCGCCCGCACTGGTCGCCGACCAAGTCACAGCGGTCCACACGGACGAGGAGTGCTGTATCGAATTGCGACGCGTGCACCGTTTTTTTGGAAAGACCAAGGCCGTCAATGACATTTCGTTCACGGTCGCTCGCGGTCACGTCTTCGGCTACATCGGCCCAAACGGCGCGGGCAAAACGACGAGCATGAAGATTTTGGCGACGCTCGATTTACCGAGTTACGGCGAAGCATTTGTCGATGGTTTTTCCGTGATCAATGATCCCGAGTTGGTGAGGAATCGGCTGGGATACATGCCCGACTCATTCGGAACGTATCGGGACGTCAACTGTTGGGAATACCTCGACTTCTTCGCGCGTGCCTATGGGTTGATGGGAGCTGAGCGGATTCGGCGTCTTCGCTGGGTTCTCGATTTTACGGGCACCAGGAAGATCGCGGAAAAGCCGATCCGCGGTTTGAGCAAGGGAATGAAGCAGCGGCTCTGCTTGGGACGAACCTTGATCCATGACCCCGCCGTTTTGATTCTCGACGAGCCGGCAGCCGGATTGGACCCTCGCGCGAGGATCGAGCTGCGACGGATGATCGGCGAGTTGGCCGCGCGAGGCAAAACGGTATTGGTCAGCAGCCACATCCTCACCGAGCTGGCGGAGATGTGCGATACGGTCGGGATCATCGAGCAGGGGCAACTGTTGGCGACCGGATCGGTCGATGCGATTCAACGTGAGCGGCAGCAGCACCGTGAACTCGTGTTTCGCGTGCTGCGGCGCGCGGCCGAGTTGGCGGATGCCGTGGAAGGACATCCGGGCGTTCACGGCGTATCGATTGAAGGCGACAGCGTTTCGATGGAGTTCAGTGGCGATGCGGAGGCGCAGGCAGACCTGGTGCGGCAGTGGGTAATCGCTGGATACCCGATCGTGGAAGTGGTTTCGCGGTCGAAAAGTCTCGAAGACGTCTTTTTGCAGGTCACTGAGGGGGTCGTTCAGTGACGCAAACTCAGGTCGTTGCCGACGCCCAGCTGTTGTCGATTCTCGACCAGGACCGTCCGACGCCGCCGTGGCTCGAACGGATCGACCGCTGGGCCCTTCGAGCCGGCGACGCGGTCAATCCGATTTTGGTCAAGGAGACGCGGCAGGCGCTCAAGAGTCGGCAGTTCGTTGCCACCTTCTCGCTACTGCTACTGGCGGCACTGGGTTGGACAGTCGTCGGCAGTTTGCTGATGATGCCTCAGATCTACTTTCTGCCCTCCGGTCCAACGATGTTGGTTGGGTACTACCTGGTCTTGGCGGTGCCGATGCTGCTGGTGATCCCGCTGGCCGCGTATCGTTCCCTCGAGGCGGAGATCGATGACGGAACACTCGAGTTGCTTTCGATCACGTCGTTGTCGCCGCGTCAGATCGTGATCGGTAAGTTGGCCAGCGCGGCGCTCCAAATGATGCTCTATTTCGTGGCCCTTTTTCCTTGCGTGGCTTACGCCTACACGCTGCGTGGGATCGACCTGCCGACGGTCCTCCTGGTGATGGGTTTGTTGTTGCTCTCTGGCCTGACGCTGACGATCATCGCGTTGTTCTTCGCGCCCTTGGCTACGGGACGGACTGGCCAGATCACGTCGCTGCTCGCCTTGCTATCGATCCTCGTCGTCGCCGAATGGGCGATCGGCTTCCTTGCACTCGGTTTGATCCTTCAGGGCAATCCGATGAGTGGCGAAGAGACGGCATACGTCGTGTTTGCGTCGATCGTGTTTTGCTTGACAGCCTCGAGCATTTTTCTTGCCGCCGCCGCCGCGCAATTGGCACCCGAAAGCGAGAATCGTACGACCGCGATTCGCATCGCCGTGTTGGTCCACCAGACGGCGCTGATCGGCGTGATGGCCTACAGCTTATCGCTTGGGCCGGACGTCGCGTGGCCCACGACTTTCTTGATCGGAAGTCACCTCCTGGTCATGTGGGTCGTTGTCGGCGCGATGTTGTCGGCGGAGGCGTCGACGATCACGGCCAGGATGAGACGAAGTTTGCCATCGACATTCCTTGGGCGACTCTTTTTGACGTGGTTGACGCCTGGACCTGCGACTGGCTTGGTATTCGCAGTCGTCAACATCGTGGTCTTGATGGGAACGCTTCATTGGTTAGCGGACCGGGTCACGAATATCCAGGGGACATCGAGGATCCGAACTCTCACGGTGCCGATTCAGGACGCCTTGCCACTGCTGGCGGCCTACCTCGCCTTTGCGTTGGTTGGAGTGCGGGCGCTGGTCGCTGGGCTGCGGGCTCGCAATCCCGTGAGAGTCTCGATCGGACTAGCTGCGATGGCGGTCGTCTTGTTATTGATGGCGATCGTTCCCTATTCTATCGGCCTGCACCTGAACGAGTACCGAACCTACGGCTACTCGCTCGCACAGGTCACCAACTGGGCTTGGACGATCGGGCTGGCGCTTAACCGCAACCTGCCTGACGAAGCCTTCTACCTGGTGCTCGCGCTGGGTGCGATCGCATTCATTGGCCACCTGGTATTCGTCGGGCGAACCGTTTTGCCCCAAAAGCTAGCGACACCTCGACGCGTGCTCGAAGAACGAGACCGATTAGCTGGTGTGATTCGACACGACGCCGAGCAGCCCGACCCTTTGGGGCTCGGCACGGATTCCGACCGTACCCAACAGGCCAACACCGATGACCGACGCGCCTCTACCACCTCCTGACGACGGCCGATCGAACGACAGGGCCGATCCGAACGAACCGCCCGCCAGTCTACGGGCGCGGGTCCCGGATCACGTCGGTGATGGTTGCTTCAGCACGGGGGCGATTGTGATGACCGGCCCGAATGAATTCATCATCGATTTTTTACAGACCATCGGGCGGCCGCATCGTGTCGTCTCGAGGGTCATCCTTCCGCATGCCGTGATGCCACAGTTCATCGAAGCACTCGATAGAAATCTATCGCTCTTCCGAGACCGATTTGGTGAACCGCAGGCCCCACCCAAAGGACCGATCGATCCCAATCAACGGCGTCCGACCCCTCAAGAGATTTACGACGACCTAAAAATGGCCGATCAGGTGCTCAGCGGAGCCTACGCCAATGGGGTGATGATTGGTCATGGGGCGAGCGAGTTTGGGCTCGACTTTCTGACCAGTTTTTTCCCGCAGTCGGCAGTCAGCTCGCGGGTTTTCATGGCCGCCGGACAAGTCCCTCGGCTATTGGAGTCGTTGATCCAGTCCCACCGACAATTTCAACAACAGCGAAACCCACCGCCAAGCCCCCCCGGGGACGACGAAGGCGGTTAATAAAAACTCGTCACTGGCATCACGAAGACCTTGCCATCACCCATTCGACCACTGCGGGCCATTGAGACAAGTTTCTGCAGCATCTCATCCACCCGCGCGTCTTCGATGTACAGCGTGATTTCCACCTTGGGAAGGAACGCCTCGCGAAAGTCGCTTTCCTGATACTGATCGAGATAGCTTTTCTGCCGACCGAAGCCGATCACCTCCGTGACACTGATCGCCTCGACCGGCGCACGCTTCAGACCGGCGAGGATCGACTCTGCCAAATGCGGTCGGACGACGGCGATGATTTGCTTCACTCCAACAGGCTCCAAATGACCT
>JBGTCJ010000083.1:0-5209 GCA_041748895.1 Pirellulaceae bacterium | reverse complement strand
GAAAACCGCGAAAGTGAAGACCGTGTACGCGCCAGCGAGCGTGGCAACATGACGATGATACAAACGCCACGCGCGGTGGAAGTTCGTCGTCGGGCGAGCGAGAACTGGATCGCCATCGAGAAACCGTTGCAACTCCTCGGCGATTTGATCCGCCGAGCCGTATCGCTTGCTCCGGTCCTTTTCCAGACACTTCATCACGACACAATCCAACTCGCCACTAAGCAGTCGGGTGAGCTTCATCGGTTCCATGCTTCGACAAGCAGCGATGGAAGGCAGAGTTTGGCTCGACGATCGGGTGACGGCGCCACTGAGCGGCTTCTCCAGCGGGCGCGACAATTACGCCCGAACCTCAGCGATGCACCATCTCAGCGAGATTCGCGTACCGACTCTGATCCTAGCGGCCCAGAACGACCCGATCGTTCCGGCAAGCTGCTTCAGTGATCACGTGGGCCGCTTGCCCGAGCACGTGCAGGTGTTGATGACTCGCTGCGGCGGACACGTCGGATTTCTGGGGCGAGGGACCAACCGCTTTTGGATGGACGGAGTCTTGCAGCGTTGGTGCGCGGCGCTCTCGCCTTGCCGCTAGCACCCTCACCCACGGCTGTCAATTGCTGGTTCTCACCTGCTTTTCGCACTCTCCATCGTGCAACAACGATCCATTCCGATTTGTCGTGGAACGAGGCGGAATTGAGGTTCGGAGATCGTCGAGAGTGCTTCCAATGTGGGTGGCACTTACCGTCAGTGAAGCTGATGCCGGAAACCGAATGCACGCATCAGATTCGCGTTCACATGGAACACATCGGCTGTCCGATCCTGTGCGATCGTCTCTACGCCGGCCATAGTCAAATCACCGCATCCCAACTCGGCGGAGGACGGGCCGCACCTGGCGAACTTCCGCTGCTGAGTCGTCAGGCGTTGCACGCATCGCGCTTGAGACTGACGCATCCCAAGACAAAGAAGGAACTAGAGTTCCACGCTCCGCTTGCGGATGATCTGCAACGCGTGCTCGATGTGCTTCGCGGGAGTGTTTAGGCGTACGGCCGATTCATCGTTGGGATCCCCGGCGTCGCATACGCCAGAATCCCGCGCAGCACCCGAAGCCGATCAAAGTCGCGAAACTTGAGGGTTCCGGGACCGCTGTGTAGCGAAAGTTCGGCCCCCATGCCGAGTGACTGTCTCGATAGAAGTTTTCCACCGAATAGGATTCGATGTACTCAATCCCCTCAGCAATATATCGAAAGTCCGTGGCCTCATACTCAAAAAGCGTGAACGGCCTCAATTCCGGTGCGAAGCTGTCACGGTACCCCAAAAAGCCGATATCCTCGTGAGCCGCGAAGATTGACTCGCTCGAGAAGCCGAAGGCAATTGGGTCGTCGGCTTGGGCGGATCCTGGATGAAACCCGGTGATCGAGTACGTGGTTCCGACCCGAAGCGTCACCGCGTCAATGTCGACGTACTGAAAGCCTTCGAATGTTGAACCGACACCGGGGCCGATGACCGCCTCCGCGATCAAGACAGCCTGAGGATACGTGACCGTCTCGAAGGGGAAGTAGTACTCGATTCCCTGCGCCGGATCGTCGTTGTAGTAAGCGATAAAGTCATCGGGGTGTGGATCCAGCGGGCTGAATGGATTGCTTTGGTACGACGCGGTGCTCAGGTCGTATTCGTAAAGCCCAACGCTATGCCAGCCATTCAGACCGTCGCCTCCCGCGTCGTAGTAGCCCAGCGATAAGACCTGCAGCGGTCGGGTAGGCTTGAAGAAGAAACCGTCGTTACCTGTGGCGGAACCGATATTCAACTGGTTCCCGTTTAAGGCAATTGCCGAACTGACAACATCGGCCGAGAGAGTGTCGGGCCGAAATAGTAGGAGAGACGTCGCCATGATGACGCCGGGCAGCAGGGCGTGATAACGCATCGGATGATCTCGCGGATGGGTTGGTGTCGAAAACGGACGGTGTTGCTGGTATCGTTGACGCAGACCGGGCGCCCCTGGGGACCAGGCCTAAAACCACTTCAACGATCGTTTGATGGAATCACGAAAGAACGCTTTCGAATTGAGGTTCGCGACCCAGCGGAGTGACGCAGGTTCAGAACACGATCGAACCCGTCGCTCTCTAAGACAATGCGATGCGGGATGTCAACTCGCGCAATGAATCTTGGACATTCCGAAATCTATTGCCATGGCCTCACTTTTACGCAGGTGCGAGAATTGAAGGAAATAAAGCTCTGTATCGCTCGATCGCCGTCAGGGGGCTTCGCTTCAATTTCGCCTAAGTTCCGCAACGGTCCTTCTTTTTTCTGCCCAGCGCTTGCACCTGGAGCGCGAGCCCAACGAGTGACCAAGCGACACCCAGCACGCTGTGGCCTATCACGCCGTTGCGAATGAAAGCATTCTTGTCGGCAAGCGTGCTGGGGCTGAAGGACACGAACGAGTAGAGTGGCCCCGCATTTAGTTCACGGCTGATCGCGATGGACATGGCCAGATTCCAACTGTTCGCAAGGCAGAACACTATAAAGGCGGTGAGTGAAATCCACAGGCCAAGTCGGCTCCCCCGCATCGCCGAGATTCCCGCCAGTGCAAATCCATAAGCGGCAAGGACAGACAACAGCGTCATTCCAAAGCCGGTCGCCACCTCTGTTGCATCGGGGCTGCGAATGAGGAACTGGACGATGCCAAATAGCACCAGCAGCTGTGCAGCGAAAACCGCGAAAGTGAAGACCGTGTACGCGCCAGCGAGCGTGGCAACATGACGATGATACAAACGCCACGCGCGGTGGAAGTTCGTCGTCGGGCGAGCGAGAACTGGATCGCCATCGAGAAACCGTTGCAATTCCTCGGCGACTTGATCCGCTGAGCCGTATCGCTTGCTCCGGTCCTTTTCCAAGCACTTCATCACGACGCAGTCTAACTCGCCGCTGAGCAGGCCGGTAAGCTTCTTTGGTTGCATGCTTCGACAAGCAGCGATGGAAGGCAGCGTTTGGCTCGATGTGAGGCGCGCGCTCGGTAGCGGCGGCTCCTCTTCACCGATAATCCGGAGAATCTCGTCGAATGCGGCGATGCGTAGGCGTCCCTTTTCAAGCGGCGTGGTGCTGGTCAAGAGCTCGTAAAGGAGCACGCCGAGCGAGTAGATGTCGCTCCGCGTATCGACATCGAGTTGATTGAAACGTGCCTGCTCAGGGCTCATGTATTCGAACGTGCCGACAATTTGGCCGAACTCTGTGAACATCGTCTTTTCGGTCAGCCGCTGGGACGTCGCCTTTGCCACGCCGAAGTCGATGATCTTTGGCACGGGCTTGCCGTCGTATTCGGCTACCAGCACGTTCGATGGCTTCAAGTCACGGTGGATGAGGCCTTTCTGGTGAGCGTGTTGGACCGCGCGGCACACCTCCGCCATCAACTCAAGTCGGGGACCGATCGAAAGATGCTGAGTGTCGCAGTACTCGGTGATAGGCAAGCCTTTGACCAGATCCATAGCGAAGAAGGGCCGTCCCGACGCCGTGGCGCCGGCGTCGATCACCCGTGCGATGTTGGGATGATCCATCATCGCCAGCGCCTGTCTCTCAGCCTCGAATCGCGCGATCACCTGGCGAGTATCCATTCCCGGCTTGATGATCTTGAGCGCCACCATTCGGTGGATAGGCTCGGACTGCTCGGCCATGAACACCACACCCATGCCGCCTTCGCCGATTTGCTGAAGAAGCTTGTATGGTCCGACACTCTTACCTGGACGCTCTGACAACAGCGAATGGTCCAACGTGACGTCCAGACCAGCAGGTGGTTTGTCCAGGATAAAGCTCTCCTGGCGTTCATGTTCGGCTAAAAGCTGGGCGACTCGAGCGCGGAGTTTTTCGTCTCCTTGGCACGCTTGCTCCAAAACCGCATCGCGTTCCGCTGACTGAACGTTCAAAGCTTTAACGAATATGTCACGTTCACGCATCAGCGATTTCTCATAGGCTTTGACCGTTGATGTCTCCATTAACCAGTGCGACAGATAGCCCACCACCGCGCAACGAAAGCCGTTTCTTCCCGATCCGCTCAGCGATTGTCATGAGCCTAACGCCCTTCAATCTCGCGTTGGGGGGTCAGTCGCTTAGAGCGTCAACGGCATAATCGGCTTCTTTGCCTGCGCTTCTCCAGACTCGCACCGTGCCATCGTTTTGGCGGGACAGCAAAATGCTGCCGTCTGGAGTGATAGCCAGGTAGTGCACTTCGACCGGCCTGGATACATCGGCGCCGGCCGGCACAGTCAACGTGATTTTTTCTTGACTGGTGGGCACATCCCAGAGGCGGATTGTGTTGCGACTGGCAACGGCGAGCGTGCGTCCATCCGGAAAAAACGTCAACGCCCTGATGGCGACTTCATGCCCTCCGAGTGCCGCGATCATGTTGGCACTTTCGACATCGAATACGCAAACGAGTCCCACGTCGTTCCCCGCCGCCAGGAGCTTGCCGTCACCCGAAAAAGCAACCTGCTGGGTCCAAGGGGTTCTCGGCATGCGCAATCGCACCATCTGGTTTGTTTCGAGGTTGTATAGACTGATCATTCCGAACTGACAGGCGGCCGCAAGTAAGCGACCATCCGGTGAAAAATCGAGATGCACACACATCGCATCGGGTGGAATATTGATCGGGGCAGGAAGTTCGACTTCTTTGCCAGTGAGGTCCCAAATTTGGATTGGCGTGCCCCGCCCGGCATTGGCGAGGCGTTTGCCGTCCGCTGAGATGCGTATGCGCGTCGGGAATACGTTATCCGGCATGACGACCGAGTGTTGTAGATCGCCAGAAGTCAGATCCCAGATTTTTGCACCCGGTCTCATGTCTGGGTCCACGTGATCCGTGGACACCAACCACCGGCCATCGCTCGAAATGCTGCGCACATAGCGAGCCGCCGAAGGGTTGTCGTGGAACGTCCCGGCGTTTAAGTCCCACGTTTTGGCCCGGAAATCTCCCCCCAGCATCACCGCATGGCCGACAGGCATGGCGACCATCGTTTTTATTGGTTGATCAAGGCGAATGATGCTTTGGTCCAACCCGGGGCGAAGCTCCCAGATCTTTACCATGCCGTCGTCGCCAAGCGATGCCCACGTGTCTCCCCTTTCCCCCGCGCAAGCGACCGCCGTCACCTGGGCCAGATGCGGAACACGCGCCATGGCCTTGCGCGCGGTGATGTCCCAAATGATCGCTAAACGATCCTGCACCCCTGCGGAA
>JBGTCJ010000082.1:0-3096 GCA_041748895.1 Pirellulaceae bacterium | reverse complement strand
GCAGGTCAGCAGTGTCTGGATTGTGACTGAGCGCCACAGATGCAACGTCATCCGAAAGGTCGGTGAGTGCCGACGCCGGATCGAATTGGCCCGCCCACAGATCGTCGAGTCCGATAATCGTTAGCCCTTCTATGTCAACTCGCTCATTGCGCAAGACTTTCACGCCGCAGGCCGTGACCAAGGCGGCTAAGCGATCAGCATGACGATAATCCTGCACACCAGGCCCGTAGTCGTGGTTACCCAAAACAGCGAGGGTTGCGAGCGAACCGGAGGGAAGGCACGCAAACATTTTTTCCGCGTGCCGAAGAATACCTGGATCGTAGCTCGTGAAGTCACCGGTAAAGACCACGAACTCGGGGCGTGCGCGCCTGACGATATCGAACACACTTTTGAGGTAGTCATCGTCGACCTGCCGCCCTATGTGCAGGTCGCTGAGTTGAACGAGGGTGCTGCCAACAAGCCGATGGGGGAGATTGCGAAGAGGTAGCGAGCGATCAACAAGCTGCACCCAGTGCGGCTCGACTTGCCAAGCATATAGACCCGTACCTAATCCGCCTGCAATGGCCGCTGCCGCACCGCGAACGAAGGTTCGGCGCGTGAGTCTGGATGTCAACATACAGAATCGGTTGGAAAACGATGCAAGTCACCGAGAACGCGAGGAAAGGCGTCTAACGGCCGAATTGCTCGGCTCGCATCTCCCATTGGATTTGATCGGGCGAGTGAGCAGCACGACACCCCTCCACGCCAAGGGACCGGCCATTCTCGGATGCGGAAGCATAGCTCGCCGGCGCGATGTTGCGATGGCTACGTTGCATGAATGGCTCAGTTTTTGTCTAGCACGTCCCGTGTGATGTCCACGGGAATCGTTTCGCCTCGGCCCGCGTTTTCTGGTCCCCTTGCGTCGGCGCATACAAGCTTCGTCCTCCTAGCCCTCAGCACCCTTCCGACGCCGCGCAGGAATCGAGCGGTCTGCAAGTTTGTCGGGGCGATCGGCGGTTTCCGCCAGGTATGGCAGACTTGCTGGTATGTCAGCCGGTCGCAACGGTGCCTTCCGGTCGACAAGACGCTGGCCGAAGCGACCGTGAGTAAGTACGTGAAGCGGGCCAAAACGATGATGGCCGCGGCCGTCAAGGATCGGTTGTTGCCCGAAAGCCCGTTTGCGAGGTTGAGGGGTGGCAACGAAGCCAACACCGATCGTCACCGGTTCATCGACGGCGAGATGTCGGCCAAGGTCCTGGCCGCTCTCCCCAACAACGATTGGCGGGTGATCTTTGCGCTGGCGAGGTGGGGCGGGCTGCGGTGCCCGTCGGAGGTCCTGACGTTACGCTGGTCGGATGTGGACTGGGCCGCCAACAGCCTGCGAATCAGGTCCTCGAAAACCGGCCTGCGGTTCTGCCCGATGTTCCGTGAGATCCGATCGGTACTGGCCGATGCATTCGAGGCGGCCCCGGATGGTGCCGAGTACTGCGTGTTGAGGTATCGGGGCGGGGACACGAATTTGGGAACCCAGTTCAAACGGTACCCGGAAAACGCAGGCCTGGTACTCTGTGAGAAGCCGTTCAACAACCTGCGATCGACCCGGCGAACCGAGTTGCAGGAGCGGCTGCCGGATCATGTGGTCAATAGCTGGATGGGCCACTGCGGTTCCGCGGCAGCGGAACACTACCTGCAGGTGACCGCCGAGCACTGGGCCATAGCCATCAATCTTGGTTCCCCCACTGGTTCCCCCCACGCCTGCCATTCTCGGCCCAGCTAGGCCCGTCACGCAAACACAGAAACAGCATGAATTACGGGCGACAGTCCGCACGCTCGCGCGTTGCGGCTCGTAGTGCCCTCACGCAAACACAAAAACCACGTGAATTGCGGGGAACTGAGGGTGAGGGCTGGGTGCAGACCGGTAACCCAGCTACCCCGCTAGGACTCGAACCTAGAATGACTGAACCAAAATCAGTAGTGTTGCCAATTACACCACGGGGTAGTGCTGAATCGCCAAAGTCTAGCGAATCCGTGGCGGCAGATGAATAGGACCTGTTTCGCATGAAACGCTCTTGCTCTTGGTCGCTGCGAAGCTCTAGTTTCCCATGAAACCATTCTTGACGCCGCGGCGGCGACGAACCGTCGTCGCGCGAGCGACTTGGCGGACTTTGGCGGTGATTAGCGGTGGTGGAGCTACCCGAAAAGAAACGGATCCTGTGCGTCGTCAACCAGAAGGGTGGCGTCGGCAAGACGACCACCGCGGTGAACCTGTCGGCCGCGATGGCGCGCGCCGGCCATCGCACGTTGTTGATCGACATGGACCCGCAGTGCAATGCGACCGGGGCGCTGGGATGCAAAGTCGCCGCCCGGCACCCTCTGGTCAGTGATGACCTGGTTCAGGAGGCGATTCAGCCTACCAAGACCACGCGACTCGAGGTCCTACCCGGTAGCCGTTCGTTCCAGGACGTCGACAAACTGGCGCAGAGTGATGGTCCCGAACGCGTCAAGGTGCGCGATCGGATCGATTCGCTACACGCCGATTACGAATTCATTCTGATCGACTGCCCGCCGACGCTGGGAACTTTGACCGAGGCGGCGCTGACGGCGAGCACCGAGGTGTTGATCCCGATCCAGTGTGAGTATTTCGCGATGGAGGGATTGTCGCAGTTGATCGAAGTGATCCGCCGCGTGATGAAGCGAACTGACGGAAGATTGACCTTTGGTGGGATCCTCCTGACGATGTACGATCCCCACCTGGAGCTGACTGGGGAAGTGGACGAGGAGGTCCGTGAATTCTTCGGAGAGATCGTGTTTGACACGGTAGTGCCCAGAGACGTCAGCCTCAGCGAAGCGCCGAGCCACGGCCAAAGCGTTTTCGATTACGCACCGAGGAGTCGCGGTGCGTTTGCTTATACTCAACTTTGCATGGAGGTGCTCGAACGTGACTAATCTACCCGCCGGCGGTGTCGGTAAGGATCGTCGTCTCGGAAAAGGCTTGGCGGCCCTACTGGGGACGCCCCTGGAGGACGACGCGCGTGCTGCGGATACGTCCGCCGGCAGCCGGCCGGCAGCGAAGGGCGGCACCTCGGCGGCGCAGGCCGCTTTCGACGCGACCGCCGC
>JBGTCJ010000081.1:0-10756 GCA_041748895.1 Pirellulaceae bacterium | reverse complement strand
TTTCATAGTTCGTCGAAGTTCATCTGTGGCGTTTGGCGGGAGCCGAAATCCCGCATGATCGTTCACTTCGGGATATTCGGCACGAGCGGCAGGATCGCTACATCAATTCCAGTCGCCTTCGAACGATCCGATTGACGACATGACCGCTGGGCCGCTGTCCGATCGGCCTCTCAGACTGTGCCAATGGACCCCCTGACTTTTTCATCCGGGTCGTTGGCTTCTGGCACCGGAGCTGACATAATCAGCTTCGGAAGGGAAAACAGTGATCCAGGAGCGTGACCGTTTTGTTCAGAAAATGCTTGCTATCGCCCTTGAGGTTGGCCGCCGGGTGGGAACTGAGTCCGCGTCTTATCAGCTGGATCGGTATCGCGATGCTCGTCCTTTTGCGTGTCACGATCGGGTGGCATTTCTACAGTGAGGGCGTCGACAAGTACGCCCAGGGCGACTGGGACGCCAAGCCGTTTTTTTCCGCGGCACGTGGTCCCTTCGCCGACCGCTTTCGTCAGCTCGTATGGGACCATGATGGAACGATCCGGTTAAATGAAGAGAGGACCAAGATTCATTGGGCGCGTTTCCGAGATCGGGCCGCTAAGCATTTCGGCTTCGACGAAGCGCAGGTTGCTCGCGCCCAAGCCAACTACTCCAAGGCCGTGGATCAGTACAAATGGGTGGTCAGCCAAAATTCGACGGAGATCGAGGAGTACGAACTCGGACGCGAGCGAATCCGTAGGCTCGATGCGGATAGGCGTCGTGACGGCGTGAGCAGTTTGGCCGCTCAGCGTGAAACGATTCGCAGCGAGTGGACCCGGATCATCGGCCCCACTTTATCTCAAATCGATTCGATCTGGGAACATTACGAGAAGTCTCAGAATGCTCTGGCGACGGACACCCAGTCCAAGCGACGTCCACCCCTTAAAATGGGGGTTCCGCGGACACAGGCGATGGACACTTCGGTCATCAATGCAGTCGTACCTTATTTCGACATGGCGATCGGTGTAGGGTTGATTCTTGGGCTGTTCACGCCCGTGGCGGCGTTGGCGGCAGCCGGTTTTCTCGGTTCAGTATTTTTGAGTCAGTTTCCGCCAACCACCGGGCCCACTTCAACGTATTACCAGCTGGTGGAGGGGGTTGCCTGCCTCGTGTTGGCCGGCACTGCCGCCGGTCGGTTTGCGGGGCTCGATTTCGTCCTTCAAATGATCGTTCGCAAATTCTGGCCGCAAACGTCGGCCCACTGATCGAGGAGTCAGTCAACGTGGACAAGTTATCTGCCGACCAACGTGCCGTAGGGACCCAGAACTACTACAACGCAGTTGGCTCTTACTACGACGTCAATCGCCGCGACTTTTTGCGCGGTATCGTCGCGGCAGGGGCGGTCAGCGGTGCGGGCTTGGGCGCGATGTACTACGGTTATGGACGGGTCAAGGACCCCGTGCGTGTCGCGATCATCGGGACCGGTGACGAGGGCTGCGTGCTGATCGGGGGTTGCAATCCCGACTACGTTGACGTGAAGGCGATTTGCGACATTCGCCCCTACAGCCAACATCGGGCGTTTCACGGTGATTGGTCGACCCCGGCGGCTTTGCAGCGTCGGCCCGGTTTGATGAGCGTTTATGGCCACAAGACCGAGGCCGAGGCTCGAAAACAGATCAAGGTGTACGACGCCAGCAATGGTGGCGTCTCCGAGTGCTTAAAGGATCCCGATATTGAGGCCGTGATCATCGCGTTGCCGTTGTGGCTGCACGCACCGGTTGCTGCGCAGGCGATGGAACGCGGACTCCACGTGCTGACCGAGAAACTGATGGCGCACAACGTCGCTCAGTGCAAGGTGATGTCGCGGCTGGCCGACGAGCTCAAGGACACTCAAGGCAACCCGCTGCACCTCGCGACGGGCCACCAACGTCACTACAACGTGAAGTACGACAACGCGGTCAATCTGATCCGTTGGGGCTTGCTCGGTCAACTCCATCACATCCGTGCCCAGTGGCACCGGAGCAACGTGCCGGGCGCCGACAGTTGGTCGATGCCGATTCCGGGCGGTGAAAAGATGCGCGATGGAAAGATCTTCGACCGCATTGCGGGGGACATCAAGCACCGCCAACGACTTCTCAACGAAGCCGTGGACCCCGATGACGTGTATCGCCTCCAGCAGGAATTGGCGCTTTACCAGGCATGGGATGACGACAAGAATGTCGACCCGGCAGGGTTCGGTTACGAAGACTTCAAGATCGGTAATCGAAAGTTCACCGCCATGGAAGAACTTCACCGATGGCGTTTGTTCGATCGAACCGGCGCCGGTCTGATGGCGGAATTGGGCAGTCACCAACTTGACGCGGTCAGCATCTTCCTGAGTTCGCTCCGCAACGACGGCAAGAAGGTCCACCCGCTCTCGGTCCATGCCGTCGGCGGCCTTCACATCATGCCGCCCAATCGCGACGTTGAAGATCACGTCTACTGCATGTTCGAGTTTCCAGGACCTGAGTACTCGGCTCAGTTCGACGTCGGCTACTACGATCGCGTCGAGGATTACCCGAGTGACGGCGTTCCGGGTTACGAGGAGGATCCCAACAAGAAGGTTGTGGTCACCTACTCCTCGATCAATGGAAATGGCTTCGGCGGCTGGGGCGAAGTGGTTCTTGGGACCAAGGGCACCCTGATTCTCGATTCGGAAACCGATGTGTTGCTTTATCGCAACAGCGATACCAGCAGCAAGGTGGGCGTCACGAAGCAGGCGGGCGGATACGTCTTAGATACCAGTGCCAGCGGTGACTATGCCGCTCCGATCGCGCAGGCAGCCGATGGTGGGCCAGTTAGCCGCGGTTACCGAGAGGAAATTGAGCACTGGGCGTACTGCATCCGCAACCCGGACAAGGAAAACCGCGTCCGTTGTTATCCGGAGGTCGCGATGGGCGATGCGGTGATCGCTCTCGGTACCAACGTGGCGCTTAAGAAGTCGATGAAGGGAGAACCGGGCTACCTCAAGTTCGATGAGGAGTGGTTCGAAATCAACAGCGATGCGACGCCCGACGGTAGCGACATCGCGTCGGCCACGGCCTTCATGAAGAAGCCGGTCGCTTAAGGGCGCGACGGCTCGTTCACAAAGGTTGCGTGGCGCGACCGCTGATTGAATGGGACAGCGTCATGGCTGGTTTGCTTCGATCGCTAATGGCGTTATGTGATCACAATGGGCGGTCTGTGATCACAAAGGGCGTTCAGTCGGCGATGGTCTCGTCGGCGCTGAGCTCTCGTAATTGAAGATTTCGCCAGGCGACTTGGTAGGGTCCCGTGCCTGGCCTGATCGAATGGACCTGCAGACCGATGAACCCGCTCGAGTCTCGATCGTCGGTGAAGTCGGCCACCTTGACGCCATTGACAAAGCTTTGAATTCTCTGGCCTTGGGCAATGATTCGAAAGTCGTTCCACTCACCGGCGCGATAGGCCTTTTGTTTTTCAGTGGCATCGACCGCTTCATCGAGCCAAACGGTTCGCCGACCCTCATCCCAGAAATTACCGGAGCAACCATGAGGTCCGTTGGCTTCCCCGCGAATCTCGCACTGGTATCCATAGACCTCCCCGGCCTCCCGGATCCGGCTGGGCATCGATTCCTGAGGCGTATCGACGGGGTAGACGTGGGAACGGATTTGCACGCCCGAATTGAGCTTGGGATCGCATTTGACTTCAAATCGAAGTTCGAAATCGCCGTAGGGGCCGCGAGTCAAAAAGGCATTGGGGACTCCCTCACCGGTGGTACCGACGATCATGCCATCGACGGCTTCGAAATGCGCGGGGCCGCCTTTTTGGGTCCAGCCTTCGAGTGTCGAGCCATCGAAGAGCGATTTCCAGCCGTCGCGGGCGGCCGTCGGCGTCGTGTCGGCTTCCAGGTCACCTAACGCGAACTGGATCCCATCGAGCATGTGCCGGAGCATGGCCGGGTTCCAAAAGGTTTCCTCGCGATGCCCAAAGTTGGTGACGAAGACCCGTCCCTTGCCATAGCTGCGAACCCAGGAGACCGGGACTTCGCGTGGGCCAGGGGCGTACCCGCCTTTGCCCCCGTCGTCCTTGATTCGGTCGGTGACCTCGGACTGCTTCATGTCCAGCGACACGAGCAAACGGAGCACTTCGGGGCCCTGGTACGTATCGGGCAGGTACTGGTAGATCTCATCCTGATGCCAGAATCCATCGCCCTTGAACGCCCGGTTGAGGACGTGGTCGGCATCATCCAACTTGAATGCCCACGTGCCTCCGGCCCCCCAAGGGTGCCCATTGAACTGGCCGCCGATCATGGCAGCAGCTTCGGGATGGGCGTAGAAATTGTCGCTTGCCGCGTGATACCCGACGAGCCCTTTTCCGCCGGCGACAAACTCGAGCAGTGCTTTTTCTTGTTCGGGCTCAGGAAACTTTAGGTGCGTGGTGTTGTTGAGCACGATGGCATCGTAGCGGGCAAGATTTTCCGCCGTGAAGACATCGTAACTGTCGGCAACATCGACCTGAAAGGCACCCGTTTGCCGTCCCATTTGCTCGGTCGCCAAGTTGCCATGCGGAATGGAAGTGTGGATGAATCCTTCACAGCGATAAAACACGAGCACTCGCCGATTGGACTTTGGCATAGCGGTCGCTGATTCGGGAACCGCGGCCACGATCGACATCTGCTGCGCCTCCGTGACGGGCTTCAATCGTTCGGCCTTTTTCTCGTCCCATCCTTTGGCGGAAGCGTTCTGGGCCCGCCCCGTTTGTGCCAGCAAAAATCCGGTGGCAAACGTGAAGGAGGCAAGCAGGAGCGTGAGAGAATTCGAAACTCGCATGGCGGGCCCGGCGAAAGGGGAAAGGAGAAGGAAAGGCGAGACTCACTATCTTAGCCTGTCGGCCGAACGTTGTCTCAAGCGTGCTGGTCCGCAACTGCGATGGCTGACGTGCAATCAAATGGGCTGAAGTTGAGCATCAAAGGCACTCGCGCGAGATGCGAGGCGATACCTTGTAGGTGCAAGACAGAGTCTCTAACGGTTTGCGCATGGGAGTGATCGAATGAAGCGACGCGATTGGCTTGGATCCGTGACGGTGGCGGCGGTAGGTGCCGTATCGCTCGACCTTTCGTTGGCGCGTGCAGCTAACCGTGTCAGTCGGATCGTCGATGCCCATACGCATTTTTACGATCCCACGCGCCCGCAAGGCGTCCCATGGCCATCACCTGGAACACCGCTCTATCGGCGGGTTCTGCCGGATGATTGGCGGAGGTTGGCGGAACCACATGGCATTCAGCACACCGTTGTGGTCGAGGCAAGCCCTTGGGTCGAGGACAACCAGTGGATGCTTGACCTGGCGGTAGATGAAAAGGCGATCGTTGGATTCGTTGGCAATCTCGATCCGTATGACGCGGAGTTCTCGACGAACCTCCGACGGTTTGCAAAAAACCCGCTCTTTCGTGGCGTCCGCTGGCGGAGCCATTTGGTAAGCATCGAGCGCGATCGTTCCCGCGTTGTCGCCGCCGCCCGTCAATTGGCGGAGGAGGGAATGCAGGTGGATTTGAACGGACCTTGCGAGATCCTTCCGCAGGTCGGTCGTCTTGCCAGTGACGTGCCCGAGTTAAGAATCGTCGTCAACCATTTGGGTGCAAGCGGAGACCCGCAAGATATTCACCCCGAGTGGAAGGCCAGCATCAGCGAGTTGTCAAATCACGAGAACGTCTGGGTCAAGGTCTCCGGGTTGGTCGAACAGGTTCGAGGTGAGGGACCAACGCCCTCCGATACCGAGTACTACCTACCGGTATTGGATCATCTCTGGAGTTGCTTCGGCGAGGATCGCTTGATCTACGGCAGCAATTGGCCGGTGTCCGATCGTGCCGCGACGTACGATGTGGTGTTCAAGATCGTTCAGGAATACTTCGGCGGCAAAGGTGAGCAGGCGGCCGAGAAGTATTTCTGGAGAAATTCGCTCGCAGCCTACCGCTGGATCGAGCGTGCCTGAATCGGCACGACTGGTGCGTCACGTGGCAACTCACGCGTCGTTCGCGGGATGGAGTGGTTTTTGTTCCGTCGACTTTTGCTCCGGGGTCGACGCCGCTGAGTGCGAGGGCAACTCGCCGGGGAAAAAAGATTGCCACATCAGCATCGCCGCCCCGCAGACCAAGAGGCTGTCGGCAACGTTGAAATTGGGCCACTTGAGGTTATCGCTGGCTTGCCAGAGGATCCAATCCCTGACCCCGCTTCGCCAAGGCTCGGGCATTCCCGGCTCCCACCACATTCCCAGGCGGTCGTAAAGATTTCCGATGATTCCCCCCATCACACATGCCATCGCGATGGTCAACCACCACTGGTGGGCGGCGGCGAAATAGAAAAGCCAGGTTACGATGGCGACCGCGGCTACCACCGAAAGCAAAGCAAACCAGGCCCCCTGCCCGGCTCCCAGGCCAAAAACCGCACCAATGTTGACAGCGGTTTCGACGCCCACGTACCCCTCGATCAACCACCAGGGATCGCTCTGTCCGGGTAATCCCCGCCACTGGAACACGGCGTATTTCGTCCACAAATCGATCGCGCCGCCGATGATCGCGATGGTAAAAAAGGCGACGATGCGATTGATCGGGACCGTCATCGCCGGTGACGGGTGGGATGCTCTGTCCATGACGGCAAAGTAGACGTTTCGAGACGATTTGCCCAGAGAGGTCTTTTGACGAAACCGACCCTCACCGGTTACGATTTGGGGTGGTCCTCTCAACAGAAGGCCTGTCAGAATCACCGCGTCTGCAAAGATGTTCACCCCCTATGCCCCGAGCGACATGGCTTCCGTCGATTCTCAGTCAACACCCGTTGCCGCTGAAGCGGTTGCCAGCGGCGAAAACCACAGGGTGGGAGAGGCCGGCGTTGACACCGCGGCTGATGAACCGGTGACCCGCCGGCGGCCCGACATTTCGGTCAACGACGAAGATGGATCCACGGGTACGGCGTCCCCAACGCCTAGAAAGCGCGGGGTGCCCGAGGGTCTTTGGATCAAGTGCCCCGGATGCTCGGCTTCGGTCTACCGCAAGGAGGTCGCGAGTCGGTTGAACGTTTGTCCGCAGTGCGACTACCACTTCTACGTCTCGGCGCAAGAACGGATTGCTCAAGTCCTTGACGAGGGCACTTTTGAGCCGATGAATGAACACCTCCGACCGAGCGATCCGCTGGGCTTCGCCGACCGGCGGCCCTATGCCCAGCGTCTCTTGGCCGAGCAGAAACGAACCGGGCTCTCCGATGCAGTTTTGACCGGGACCGGAATGATTCGCGCTCGCCGCGTCGCGTTTGCTGTGACCGATTCGGCATTCATCATGGGGAGCATGGGATCGGTCGTTGGCGAACGATTGGCGCGTTTAATTGAACACGCGACCGAACACGGTCTGCCTCTGATTATCATTAGTGGCAGCGGTGGCGGGGCGCGGATGCACGAAGGCATCCTGTCACTGATGCAGATGGCCAAGGTCTCGGCGGCACTGGCGAGATACGCATCGGTGGGCGGGCTATTCATCAGCGTGTTGACCAACCCGACGATGGGCGGCGTGGCGGCCAGTTTTGCCTCCCTCGGCGATCTGGTTTTTGCCGAACCCAAAGCATTGATCGGATTCGCCGGACCCCGAACGATTAAGGCGACCATCGGAATCGAATTGCCTGAGGGCTTCCAGACCAGTGAATTCCTGCTCGAACATGGGTACATCGATCGCATCGTCACTCGTCAATCGCTCAAGAGCGAAATCGCCCGCTCGATCGACTACTGCGGCAAATAACGGTGGGACACGATGGGGCTGATCGATTCCTTCAAGGCGATGCTCGGTTCGTCGACGTCCGAGGTCAAGCCGCAACTGACCACCAACCGCGGCCGCACGAACATCGAACTGCGATTCGAGCGTTTGCGATCGAGCGTCAGCGGAACGATGAGCAGTTTCTTTGTGGCAAAGGATCGCACCACGGGCAAGATCGTCGGCGTCAAGCTCTGCGATGTGGAGAAGGTTCACTTTTTTGAAAGCCGCTTCAAGGGGTTGGGGAAACCGACCGAGGGCGAGATCGCGCTGAGCATGAAGCACCCGCTGATCGTCGAAACCTTTGAAGCTGGGATCTCGACCAAAGACGAACCGTTCCTAGTGATGGAATACATTGAAGGTCCGCAACTGCAAAAGTTGATCGCGGATCGTAACGAGCAGGCCGTCGCCGGTTCACGATTGAACCTGATTCGGAACATGGCCGAATCGATCCATTTCGTCCACGAAAAGGGGTTCATCCATCGCGACATCTGCCCTCGCAATTTCATCTGCCAACCGAATATCGAGTCGCTCAAATTGATCGACTTCGGGTTAACCGTGCCGGCGACCGGGCCCTTCATGGCAGCCGGAAACCGAACCGGTACGCCGCTCTACATGTCACCGGAGATCGTTCGCAGGCGAACCACCGACAGGCGTGTCGATATCTTCTCGTTTGGAGTCAGTTGTTATTGCCTCTGCACGTTCGAGTTTCCCTGGCAGGGTAGCCAGATCAACGGTCGCGCCGCGCTGCATCACGACACCACTCCACCCACGGAGATTCTCGAGCGACGGCCCGATCTCGACCCACGGCTTGCTCGCGCAATCATGCAGGCGATGGACCCTCGTGTCGACAGCCGTACGCCCTCGCTGGACGTCTTCTTGCGGCAAATCCACGGCGTCACTTCGGCAACGCGTTGATCGACTCGGACCAACGCCGGCGGACCTCATCGAGCGGATAAGTGGTGACGTCTGACTCGCCACCACCGTGTTCCAGCTCGATCAATCGCAAATATCCAGCGGTCACCCACGCCGCGCGACGGGCTACAAACTCGGGGTCGAGCTCGCGACGATCGAATAGGCCTTCAACACGAACGGGCGAAAAAGCGGGGTGATCGATGAACTGGGCCAACGTCGGGTTGCAGCGGATGTGTCTCTCGGCCGTGGTGTGCAACACCTCCGGATCAACTTCCCCAATCACGTAGCGAAGGTACAGATCGCTCTCGCTCAGGGTTGCGACGTCTTGGCCGCAAACCTCGCATAGGTATCCTTGTTCGCACATTGCCATGATTCTTCACCAGCCGCCGTGGTTGGTTCCCTTTGAGCTCTCGATCGATCCGACCCATGATTGCAGAATACCTCGGCCGCTATAACGGATTGATATTCGACTGCGACGGCACCTTAACCGATTCGATGCCGCTGCATTTCGTGGCTTGGCGGAAAACGCTCGATCGCTACGGAATCGATTTTCCCGAAGCTCGATTCTATGCGATGGGTGGCGTTCCGACCGACAAGATCATCGACGTGCTCTGCTGCGAACAAGGGGTAATCGTCGATGTCCCGACGGTCAGTCGCGAAAAAGAGGCGGAGTTTCTCGTCAACTTGACCGGCGTGGCAGCCAATGTTTCGGTTTGCGAGATCGCCAAGCGCCACCACCGGAAATTGCCGATGGCTGTTGCGAGCGGGGGAGTGCGGCAGGTCGTTCGCGATCAACTCGAATCGATCGCGATGTATCACTATTTTGACGCCATCGTTGCGGCCGAGGACACCGAGCGGCACAAACCCGAACCCGATGTCTTCATCGAGGCGGCGCGAAGGCTGGGGCTTGATCCCCGCGGGTGTCTGGTGTTTGAGGACACCGACATCGGGCTCCAAGCCGCACGAGCGGCGGGAATGGACAGCGTAGACGTCCGTTCGCTACGCGGCGGTCGGTAACGACCTGCCGCAACGACGTTGACGCAGGCCACTCAGACCGCGGCCGACAACAATCCGGCAGCTTCCGCGAGCGCTTCCGCTTTGTCGGTCTTCTCCCAGGTGAAGGCAGTGCCTTCACGGCCAAAGTGACCGCCGGCGGAGGTAGCTCGGAAAACCGGACGCCGCAGCTGCAGGTGATCGATGATACCTGCCGGTGTCAGCGGAAAATGCTCGCGGACCAACTCACAAAGCTTCGCATCCTCGACCTTCCCACTGCCCTGCGTATCAACGCGGATGCTGACCGGATCCGAAACGCCGATCGCGTAGGCCAACTGCACTTCACAGCGATCTGCCAGCCCGGAAGCAACCAGGTTCTTCGCGATGTAGCGAGCCATGTAAGCGGCCGATCGGTCGACTTTCGTCGAATCCTTGCCGCTGAACGCGCCACCACCGTGTCGGCCCCAACCGCCGTAGGTGTCGACGATGATTTTCCGTCCGGTCAATCCACAGTCGCCTTGCGGACCGCCGACCACGAAGTTGCCCGTGGGATTGATGTGATATTGCACATCACCTTTGTTCAGCTCGGGAGGCAAGCAGGGAGCGACGATCTTTTCCTTGACAAACTTGATGAGGGTCGCCTGGTCGACCGAAGGTGCGTGCTGAGTACTGACCACCACCGTGTCGATTCGCACCGGCGTGTAGCCGTCGTACTCGACGGTCACCTGACTCTTGCTATCGGGACGCAGCCAATCAACTTCCCGATTTTGGCGTGCCTCGGTGAGTCGGTTGATGATTCGGTGAGCCAGCGCGATTGGCAGCGGCATCAACTCCTGCGTGTCGCGGCAGGCGAAGCCGAACATCAGCCCCTGATCGCCCGCACCAATCGCCTTTCCCGCCGCCGCATCACCGTTGACGCCCATCGCGATGTCGGGGCTCTGTGAGCCGAGCGTCACCATCACGGCGCAGGTCTTGCCGCAAATCCCCATTTCATCGTCGGTGTAGCCGGCTTCGCAAATCGCGTCGCGCACAATCTGTTGGTAGTTCACGATCGCCTTGGTCGTGATCTCTCCGGCGATGATCGCC
>JBGTCJ010000080.1:0-22884 GCA_041748895.1 Pirellulaceae bacterium | reverse complement strand
CGCTCAGTAACGTCTTTTAATTCCGCATCGATGTCATCGATTTCTCTTGGCGGTTTGAAAACATAGAAATGCCGGTTGAACGGAATCTCATAACCGACCTTAGTCTTCTCCTGATCGATCCAAGCATCCGAAACATGCGGCAACACTTCGCGCTCGAAGTAAGTTTCAATGTCCTCGCTCAGCGGCACGTTCTCCGTATCGCGAAGACTGGTGTCTGGCTTCGGCTCGCCCTTGCGTTTGCCTTTGGATTCTTTGACGATGTTACCCTTCGCGTCACGCTCGGGGCGTTCGACCGTGATTGTCTGGTAACCAAAGTCCTCGTTCTTGAAGATACGGCTGATCGGTGTGACCACCTTCCCTTCGGCCCGTGCTTTGGGACCGACCTTCTTCCCGGTTTCGGGATCGACGTAAAGCTCCTTGGCCTCGCCAAACATCTTGGTGATCTCGTCGATATGATCGCTGCTCAATTCCTTCCGCTTGCTGCCAAGGCTTTTGCGCATCTTCTGCCACATGGCGCTGGCATCGATTAACTGCACCTTTCCCTTGCGATTGGCAGGCTTGCGGTTGGTGACGATCCAGACATAGGTGCTGATCCCGGTGTTGTAAAACATGTCGGTCGGCAACCCGATGATCGCCTCCAACAGATCGTTCTCCAGCACGTACCGCCGGATCTCGCTCTCGCCGCTGCCCGCGTTGCCTGTGAACAGCGGCGAACCGTTCAGGACGATGCCGAACCGGCTGCCGCCGTCCTTGGTCGGCCGCATCTTCGAGATCAGGTGCATCAGGAACAGCAGCGACCCGTCGCTGACGCGGGGCAGGCCGGGGCCGAACCGGCCGTTGAACCCTTCCTGCTCGTGCTCCCTCGTGATCACCTTCTGGATCTTCTTCCATTCGACGCCGAACGGCGGATTGGACAGCATGTAATCGAACCGCTGGCCGGGCAGACCGTCGTCGGACAACGTGTTGCCGTGGATGATATTGCTGATGTCCTGGCCCTTGATCAGCATGTCGGCCTTGCAGATCGCGTACGACTCGCCGTTCAACTCCTGGCCGTACATCACCAGCCGCGCGTCGGGGTTCTGGCCGCTGAGGTGGTCCTCGGCGACCGACAGCATCCCGCCGGTTCCAGCCGTCGGGTCGTACAGCGACCGGACGATGCCCGGTTTGGTCAGCGCGTCGTCGTCTTCGATGAACAGCAGGTTGACCATCAACCGGATCACCTCGCGCGGCGTGAAGTGTTCCCCGGCGGTCTCGTTGGAGATTTCGGCGAACTTGCGGATCAGTTCTTCGAAGACGTGGCCCATCTGGTCGTTGCTGACCGCCTCGGGGTGTAGATCGATTCCAGCGAACTTCTCGGTCACCAAATACAGCAGGTTGGCCTTCGCCAGCCGTTCGACTTGGGTGGGAAAGTCAAAACACTCAAAGATGTCGCGAACGGCCGGGGAGAACGCCTGGATGTACGAGAAGAGGTTTTCGCGGATGTTGTCCTGGTCGCCCATCAACTTTTTGAGGTCCAGCGGCGACGTGTTGTAGAACAGCTGCCCCGATTTCTTCAGCAGGAACGGTTCGGGGTTGATCCCCGATGCGTCACGCTTTGCCTTCTCGGCCAGCACTGTGGCTTTGGTCGGTTCCAAGACGCAGTCGAGTCGGCGGAGCACGGTAAACGGCAAGATGACTCGACCGTACTCCGACTGCTTGTAATCGCCGCGGAGAAGGTCGGCGACTGACCAGATAAATGACGAGAGGTTTTGTTGGCTCATGATCGAGCGGGGTTCCGGCATCCTGTCCGGGGCGTCGGTGCCGGTCGAAATACCACCGCGAGCCTGGAACTGAAGGCGCAAACCGCTGTTGGACAGCGGGATACGAAGGTTCCTGAGAACACTTCGATGGGGGAATCCACTGATGGGCGATGAGGGACTCGAACCCCCGACATTCTCGGTGTAAGCGAGACGCTCTAGCCAACTGAGCTAATCGCCCGCTCTCTGTCAGGTCGCTAGACGGCCAACAGACGGGTTCGACGGCCTCGGCGCTCGGCTCGTAGTCGTGATCGACGCTTGGTTTCGCTCGGTTTCTCGTAATATTCGCGGCGTCGCATCTCTTTCTTGATACCGCTTCGCTCAACCAACTTGCGGAATCGGCGGACCGCTTCCTGAATCGATTCTCGATCACGCACCACTAGCTTGACCATCTTTGCTCCGAATGCATCGTCTTGTACTGCTCCACCAAAATGACTCCCCGCGAGGAAGGGAATATGAGGGCGCTGAAACCGAGATCACGCCACGCTTCGCACCGAGCGAATCTCCAAAATGTAATCGGCAATCTTACCACTCCGCAACCGCAAAGGATGCGCCGCCGGCCAACTTTTCTGGTTCTGCGTACCCAATGCGTCGTCAAGGACCGGCGGATTGGGCTAGGATCAGGTTGACCAGCGGCGGGGACAGTCGATCGGCGTAGACCAGTGCCTTTCCGCCGAGGCTGAGAATGACTTCGCTTCGCCGGAGGGAGATTGCAGTGAGCGTCGCCCGGGCAACGCGGGCAGGCGTCCAGGCACCGTAACGCGCCGAACCGGCGTTTTTTGCGGTTTGGGATGGGTCGGACTGGATGACCACGTCGAAAAACTCGCTTTCGGTGGTGCTCGGACTGACCAGGGTGACCTGAATTCCGTCGCCGGCGAGCTCGGCGCGAAGCGAATCGGACCAACCGTGCAGCGCAAATTTGCTGGCGCAGTATTCGCTCTTGTTGGGCACGGCGCGATGGCCGAGAACGCTCGACATGTTGCAGATGACCGGGTTGCGGCCGCGTCGCAGCAGCGGGATGGCGAGCCGGGTCAGTTCAAGCGGCGCGAAAAAGTTGACCTCGAAAATCCGCCGCAGACGCTCCGGTGAGGCGGTCGCGAAGGGGCCGATGGCGCCGACGCCGGCATTGTTGACCAGCAGGTCGAGTCGCCCGTCTGCGATCGCTGCGGCTTGTTGAATCACGTTCTCCCTCACCGCTGGCTCGGTGACGTCGCCAACGACCGGAATCAGACGGGGCGATTCGCTGTTGACCGCTAGCTGGAGTTCGTCTCGCAGTCGCAGAAGTCGATCCTCGCGTCGGGCGCAGGCGACGACCGTCGCGCCGCTGCGGACTAGCGATTGACAAAGCGACCATCCAATGCCGCTGGACGCCCCGGTCACGACGGTCACCGCTCCGCGGGCTTGCCAGCGCACGGCTTAAGCGACCTCACCGGTGGAGCGCTGCTCGGATGAGTCTTCGTCGATCTCAGTGGCATCGCCGATCAGCCCCAACGGCCCCGTGAAGGGAACGAGTTCGCCATCGGGCCCAGCCTGCCGGATCGCCACGGCGCGCTCGCGCAGCAGTCCCATTGCCGATGCGGGCAGCCGTGCGTGAACGGTGACCAGATCGTCGTGGTAGGCCCGCGAAAGGACTTCCCCTTTGGACGCGAGGTGGGCGAGCAACTTTCCGTCGGCGGTTGAGACATCGATGTGCAAGTCGAGAAACTCTTGGCTGAGCGCCTGCCCAACGGCCTCGGCGAGCGCGCCGAGCCCTCGTTTGCCCATCGCGCTAACGGGGATGGCATTGGGATAGCGGTCGAGCACGCGATTGAGCACGGCGGGTGAGTGGATCGCGTCGATCTTGTTGAGCACCAGCAGCAGGTCCTTTTCCTCGATACCGAGTTCCTTCAGCACGCTGTAGACCGCGGTGATCTGATCGAAAACCGTCGCGCTGCTGGCGTCGGCGACGTGCAGCAACAGGTCGGCTTGACGCGTTTCCTCAAGCGTGGCTTTGAAACTGGCGACAAGCCCGTGCGGCAGATCGCGAATGAAGCCGACCGTGTCACTCAGGAGGACGGTTCCCCATCCGGCGATATCCCAGCGGCGAGTGCGCGTGTCGAGCGTCGCGAATAGGCGGTCGGCGGCTTCGACACCGGCATCGGTGAGCGCGTTCATCAGCGTGCTCTTGCCCGCATTGGTGTAGCCGACCAGTGAAACGGTCGCGATCGCGTCGCGGGCCGCGACTTGACGCTCCCGCCTTCGTTGGACCTTGCCAAGTTCTTCCTTGAGGTCGTCGATCCTTTTGAGCGCTAGGCGGCGGTCGACTTCGAGTTGCTTTTCGCCAGGGCCGCGCATGCCGACGCCCATCGTCTGGCGGGAGAGGTGGGTCCACATCCGCTTGAGCCGTGGCAGTGAGTACTCCAATTGTGCCAATTCGACGGCCAGCCGAGCCTCGTGCGTCCGCGCGCCGGCGGCGAAGATATCGAGGATCAATTCGGTGCGATCGATCACCTTGGTGTTGATCGCCTTCTCGAGATTTCGGGTCTGCGCGGGGCTCAGGTCGTTATCGACGATCACGACATCCGCCACCGTGTCCTCGACCATTTGACGAAGTTCATCGACCTTGCCTTTGCCGAAGAACGTTTTGGTGTCGGGACGGCTGCGTTTTTGAACCAGTTCCTCGACGACTTCTGTGCCGGCAGTGGTCGCCAATCGGTAGAGTTCTTCGAGTGGGTCGTCTTCGACCGGTTGGTCGGGGAAGATCACCCTCACGAGGATGCTTTTCTCACTGGCGACGCTTTCAATTCGTTTCTCATCTCGCACGGTGCTGGGGGTTGGCTCCTGAATAGCGAGGGTCACGGACGGGAAGTTGTGTGAACGGAGACTGAGTTGTGCCGACAACCGGGGCCTGCCCGAGTGGCGGCACTGGTCATTTTAGACGTGAGACCGCGCCGGGCACCATCTTGTTCGCGGGTACATCGAGCCGAAATCATGAATTGCTCCGATTGCGGGTCAAATCTCTTCGGGATTCGGCCTTGCGAAATCGCCGAAGCCCGCCATACTTACGCCCCTTGTAAACGGTTATTCACGCAAAATTTTTGGTTTCGCAAGCGGAGTACTTCACGGTGAGCGCGACGACGGACGTTCTTCACGTCGAATTGAGAGACAAAGTGGGTACGGCCGCTACCGTCCGACTCCGACGCCAGGGCAAGGTCCCGGCGGTTTTGTATGGGCACCAAGAGGCGAACCAACACCTCGCGATTCCGGTGACGGACGTCAAGTTGTTGCTCCGCCACCATGGCAAGGCGGTCACGCTCGACGGTGCGATTCAGGACACGGCGCTGGTTAGCCATGTGCAGTTTGACCCGCTCGGGATCAACGTGCTGCACCTCGACTTGATCCGCGTCAATTTGCAGGAGATGGTCGAAGTTTCGGTACCGATCCACATTGTCGGTGATGCGGTCGGCGTTCGCGGTGGCGGCGTTTTGCTTGAGAATCTTCATGAGGTGGAAGTTCGCTGTCCGGCGGGCTCCATCCCTGAATCGTTGCTTTTGGACGTCAATGACCTGGCGTTGGGTGGCCACAAGTTGGCCGGTGACCTGAAGTTGCCTGAAGGCGTCGAGCTGGTGACATCCCCGGAAGCGGTCGTGGCGCACGTCGAACGTCCGCGGGGCGATGAGGAGCCAGTCGATGAGGTGGTGGCGGAGGGCGATGCGGTGAAGGGGGTCAACAAGTAGCGACGGCGACGGTTCGCAATGAAATTGATTGTCGGTCTGGGGAATCCCGGGGCTCGTTACCAGGATACGCGGCACAACGTGGGCTTTCTGGTGGCTGCGGAGTCGCTGAAGTTTTTGGGTAACCCTTCGCCTCGAACCAAGTTCCTGGGTGAAGTGGCCGAAGGCAGGCTGGGTGAGCATCGCGTGGCTGTCCTTTGTCCGATGACCTACATGAACGCCAGTGGCAATAGCATTCGCCGGGCCGTCGATTTTTTTAAGATAGAGCTTGGCGAAGATCGGTTGTTGGTGATTTGCGACGACCTCAACTTGCCACTGGGAAGGATTCGCTTCCGCCAAGGCGGTTCGGCCGGTGGTCAGAAGGGTTTGGCGGATACGATCGCAAAACTCGGAACGGATCGGTTTGCCAGGCTCCGGATCGGAATCGACCGGCCGCCACCCTCCGTCGAGGTGGTCGACTACGTTTTGGGGAAGTTTTCAGTCGGAGATCAGGTCGTGATCCGGTCGACGATCGAGCGTTCGGCGATGGCGGTCGGCCAGTGGGTGCAATTTGGCACCCAATTTTGCATGAATCAATTCAATGCCGCGTCGGGTGATGCGGTATAACAATGTTCGAAAAGATGACCGAAGTACGCTGGAGCGTCATGAGTTCACAACCCACACCCCTTACTCTCGCATCCCCCGGAGCCCTTTCTCGTGCCGCGTAACGTTTACGAAACGCTGTTTCTGCTGGACAGCAACCATTACAGTCGAGATCCCGGCGGCGTCAGCAGCGCTCTGAATGAGACGATCGAGTCGCTCGGTGGTACCGTTCTTGCCAGTCGTCTGTGGCAAGAACAGAAATTGGCCTACGTCATCGACGGCCACCAGAAGGCGACTTACTGGTTGACCTACAGTGAGCTCGATAGCCGCAAGTTGCCCGACCTCAATCGCCAGTACCAATTGAACGAGTCGGTGATTCGCCAGTTGACGCTCAAGGTCGAGCCGCGTTTGGTCGAACCGATGTTGGCACATGCCCGTGGCGAGGTTTTGATCCGCTCGCGCGCCGACGATGTACCCGTGATCGAGGACGAATTCGAAGACGCCGCAGTCTGATCGCGAATTCCTAATCGACCCCTGCCGGGCGACCCCATAAAATCACACAAGAGAACGATTACTACACAAACAGCACACAGGAGTCGATGGCCATGGCTAGTTTCAATCGGGTCATGTTGTTGGGCAACCTCACACGTGACATCGAGGTCAGACACACTCCCGGAGGGACGGCCGTTACCGACATGGGCATGGCCGTCAACGACAGACGGAAGAACGCGCAAGGCGAGTGGGTCGACGAAGTGACCTTTGTCGACGTGACGCTTTGGGGACGGACGGCGGAAGTCGCCGGTGAGTACCTCAGGAAGGGCTCGCAGGTATTCATCGAGGGACGGCTCAAGCTCGATTCGTGGGAAGCCGACGGTCAGAAGAAATACAAGTTGAGAGTGGTTGGCGAGCGGATGCAAATGCTCGGCAGCCGTGGTGAGGATGCAGAGCGAGGTGCGCCGGCCGGTCATCGCGGTGGTGGGTATTCGCAAAACACCGCCGCGCGGCGTCAACCGGCGGATGATTATTACGATTCGGAACCGACATCCCATGTTGAGGAGTTCACGCCGCCGGGGCGACGTGATGCTCAGCCGACCACGGGTGGCCCGGGGTACGATGACCCAGACATTCCCTTTTGAACTTTAACTAACGATTCCTATGGTTGACCTTGTGCGACGTGGCCGCTGCGGCCCTGTCGGTTGGTCGACCCAGCGATTACTTCTCGGAGAGGCGTCGATGCCCCAAATGAAAACGACTGGCCGTCAACACAAGCGTCCTTTCAAGCGTCTACCGCAGGGCGAGCATGGCGGATTCAAGCTGCTTCTGATTCACAACGTCGAGCATCTCGGACGGCAGGGTGACATCGTCGAGGTGAAACCGGGCTACGCGCTCAATTACCTCCTTCCGCAGGGCCTCGCCACGGTGGCGACCGAGCACCATCAGCGGATGGTCGAGAAGCACCGTGAGAAACTGCGGCAGCTCGAACTCGAGAAGCTCACCCACTTCCGTCGCGACGCCGATGAACTCGCCAAGCAGTCGATCACGATCGAGGCCAATGCCAATGACGATGGGCACCTCTACGGCAGCGTCGGGGCTCACGAAATTGTCGAGGCGTTGAAGGCCGTGGGGATCACGTTGGCGACCGATCAGATTCGTCTCGAGGGGCCGCTTCGGGAGCTTGGGCTGTACACCGTCAAGGTGCATTTCCACAGCGAAGTGCAAGGTGAGGTCAAGGTCTGGGTGGTACCGACAGCCAACGCCGACGCGACCACGAACTGAATGCCGCGGGACGGTTTGTTGTTTGGGGGCTGTGGCGGAACTGGCAGACGCGCTGGATTTAGGATCCAGTTCCTTCGGGAGTGCAGGTTCAATTCCTGTCAGCCCTATTGAATCGCGGTCATTGACCATTTTTGAAGTGGCCAATACATTCTCGCCCGTTGGACCGGCCTGATGCGTCGCCGCGGGTTGCTCGCCGATGGGTTCTGTCGCGTCCGCGGCAACCCCGGCATTTCCCGGTTGGCCTCGCTCGATCGTTCGAGCTGTGGTCGCTTTTGCTGCTTACGATCGAAGTCACCCCAGGCATCCGTCGGTGGTCCGCGTGTCCGGCCGCTGACTCGGTGACTTTTTCTCCTATTTTCGAATCGCCTACACGAGAGTTTGTTCCATGGCTCAAGAGACATCCAAGTCGACCAAGATGGTTTACTACTTCGGCAAGACAAAGACCGAAGGAAAGGGAAAGAGCAAAGGTCTTTTGGGTGGCAAAGGGGTCAACCTGGCCGAGATGACCTCGATCGGGTTGCCGGTCCCTCCGGGCTTCACGATCACGACCGAGTGTTGCGATGCGTATTACAAGCAAGGCAAAAAGTTGCCGGCCGGATTGATGGACGAGGTCAATAAAACGGTCGCGATTCTCGAAAAGGAAACGGGAAAGAAGTTTGGCGACGACGCAAACCCTCTGCTCGTTTCGGTCCGCAGCGGTGCCGCGGCGAGCATGCCCGGAATGATGAACACGATCCTCAATCTCGGTCTCAATGACGCGGCTACCGAGGGGCTCGCGAAGGCGACCCGGAACGAGCGGTTCGCGTACGATGCCTACCGGCGGCTAATCAATATGTTCGGTGACGTGGTGATGGGAATGGAGCATCACACGTTTGAACATGCCTTCAACAAGGTCAAGTCGAAGTACAACGTCAGCGAAGATACCGACGTGCCCGCCGAGGGTCTGAAGCAGCTCTGCGCGGACTACAAAGCCGCATTCAAAAAACACACCGGAGAGGATTTTCCGCAAGACCCGATCAAGCAGCTTCAGTTGTCGATCGAAGCCGTGTTCGGATCGTGGATGACACCGCGTGCGGTGCGGTATCGTGAGATCGAAAACATCCGTGGGCTGCTCGGCACGGCCGTCAATGTGCAGTCGATGGTTTACGGAAACATGGGTGACGATTCGGGCACGGGCGTGGCATTCACGCGAAACCCAAACACGGGTGAGAACAAGTTCTTTGGCGAGTTTTTGATCAATGCTCAGGGCGAGGACGTGGTCGCCGGGATTCGCACCCCGCAACCGGTCGCTGAGATGCCCAAGTGGAATCGAGAAATTCACAAGGAATTGCTCGAAGTCAAGAAGACGCTCGAGGACCACTACCAGGAAATGCAGGACATCGAGTTCACGATCGAGCGTGGCAAGCTCTACATGTTGCAGACGCGAACGGGCAAGCGGACCGGGGTCGCCGCCGTGCGGATCGCTTGCGACATGGTCAAAGAAACGCTGATCGATGAGAAGACGGCGGTGTTGCGGGTGCCCGCCAACGACTTGACCCAATTGCTGCTGCCGAGTTTCAAGCCGACGGCCCGCAACGCCGCGGACGTTTTGGCGCGAGGACTTCCCGCGTCGCCCGGTGCCGCGGTCGGTAAGTTGGCATTCAGCGCCGTCGAGGCCAAGGAACGCTCCGACGCGGGTGAAGCGGTCATTCTCGTTCGCCGCGAGACCAGTCCTGAGGACGTTGACGGGATGCACTGTTCCGCGGGGATCCTCACGAGCACCGGTGGAATGACGAGCCACGCTGCGGTCGTCGCGCGGGGTTGGGGCAAGTGCTGTATCGCCGGCGCCGGCGACGTGAAGATTGATGAGAAAGGGCAGAAGGCGACCATCAACGGCCGCGTGTTCACAGCCAAGGACACGATCAGCATCGATGGAACGACCGGGGAGGTGATGTCGGGGTCGGTCGAGACGCAGGAACCGAAGCTCTCGGGTGACTTTGCCAAGCTGATGGAATGGGCCGACAAGTACCGCAAGTTGGCCGTTCGTACCAACGCGGACTCTCCCGCCGACAGCAAACGAGCGCGAGAGTTCGGTGCCCAGGGTATTGGACTTTGTCGCACCGAGCACATGTTCTTCGAGTCGGATCGCATCGGTCACATGCGAGCGATGATTCTCGCGGACAATGAAAAGGACCGCCGCGCGGCGCTGAAGAATCTCCTACCGTTCCAGCGAAAGGACTTTGAGGGGATTTTCAAGGCGATGGCGGGGTTGCCCGTGACGATCCGCTTGTTGGACCCGCCGCTGCACGAATTCCTTCCGCACGAGCCGGCAGCTCAGAAAGAGTTGGCGGTGGACCTCGGCAAGAAAGCTTCGGACATCAAGGCCCGCACCGAGGCGCTGCACGAGCACAACCCGATGCTTGGACACCGCGGTTGCCGATTGAGCGTGACCTATCCCGAAATTCTCGAGATGCAGGTTCGCGCGATCGTCGAGGCGGCAATCGCTTGTTCGAAGAAGGGGATCGACGCCAAGCCGGAAATCATGATCCCGTTGATCGGGACCGCTGCGGAACTTGCGATGTTGCGAACCAAAGTCGAAGAGACGATCGCGATCGTGAGGGACGAGAAGAAGTTCACGGACAAGCTCGAGATTCTGATCGGCACGATGATCGAAATTCCTCGTGCCGCATTGACGGCGGACGAAGTCGCCGCGTACGCCGATTTCTTCTCGTTTGGAACCAACGATTTGACGCAGATGACGTTCGGTTATAGCCGCGACGACATCAATGGTTTCCTACCCGATTACCTCGCCAAGGACCTATTGCCAGTCGATCCCTTCCAGTCGCTCGACACATCGGGAGTGGGCCAGTTGATCGAAATCGGCGTTGCCAAGGGACGCAGTGTCAAGGGGAAACTCAAATTAGGGATTTGCGGCGAGCACGGCGGCGACCCAGCGTCGATCGCCTTCTGCCACGCGGTCGGATTGGACTACGTCAGTTGCAGCCCCTTCCGTGTGCCAATCGCGCGGCTCGCGGCGGCACAGGCGGCGCTCACCAAAAAGAAGAAGTAGATCGATCTTTCTCTCAACGGACGTATTCCAGATGTCGGATGTTCATGCCCAGTACGCGATCGTCGAGAAACTGATTGACGACGAGCAGTACTCCGAAGCGATTGATGGTCTGCAGAAGATCGTCGCGGCCGAGCCATCGTTTGTGTTGGCTCACCTGGCGCTAGCTCGGGCCTTCACCAAAACGGGACAGCATGCCGATGCCATCGAGCACGCCGAGAGGGCGTGCGAGTTGGAACCGACCGATGCCTTCAATTTCACGGCACTGAGCGTGACTTACCAAAGGGCCTGGGCGGGAACGCAAAACCAGGAGTTCATCGCAAAAGCCGAAGATGCCATGGCAAAAGCTCAAATGTTGCAGCGATCGTAGCCGTCAGATTCTGACAAAAGGCGTCGGCGAGTGTGCCCAGCGGCGACAGACCTTTGCCTTCTCGGTACGCTTTAGCCATCGACACCCACGCACCCGGCCATCCTGCTGCAGGCACTCGAAAGATGAAGCCCTTCCGATCGTACGCCACTTGCCCGTTCGGATTGATGCTCTTGGCGAGCGGGATGGTGCTCAGCAGCACGCCTTTTGCCTGGGCGCATCCGGGGCATGGATCGATCTCCTCCGATCAAGAACCCGTCGCCCACTACCTGCTCGAGCCGATTCATGGTTGGGGTATCGGGATGGTCGGCGTCGTTCTCTCAGTCGCCCTGACGTACTGGATTCGGCGCGGTCGAGTCACGGTTGCGGGTGGGACGAATCGATCGGACGGCTGAACGTTCAACAGGCCTTTTTCAGGTAGTCGCCCATGAATCGCGTCCATCACCTGGATCACCCACTGGTCGACCATCACCTCTGTGTGGTTCGAGACGCGAGGACGCCGCCCGCGGAATTTCGTGTGACCATCGGCCGCTTGGCGATGCTCCTGGGGGTGCGGGCCACGGAGGATTTGCCAACGCGGCCCCTGGTGATTCGCACGCCGCTCGCCGACGCGCCGTCGCGCCGATTGGCGGTCAAGATCGGGTTGGTTCCGATCCTCCGGGCGGGGCTCGGAATGGTTGACCCGATGATGGTGCTCCTCCCCGATGCCCAGGTTTGGCACTTGGGGTTGTATCGCAACGAGGAGACCGCCGAGCCCGTATCGTACTATGACCGGCTGCCACCCGATGGTGCACCCGAAGTTGCGTTGGTGCTCGATCCGATGCTGGCCACAGGAGGGTCAATCGAACTGGCGATCCTGAGGCTACAGAGCTGGGGAGTCGAAGACATTCGAATCGTCAGCGTGATTGCCTCCCAGCCCGGGATCGAAAGGGTGCAGCGACAGTTTCCAAGTGTGCGAATTTATGTCGCGGCGATCGACCCCGAACTCGACGAACGCTCGTTCATCGTACCCGGGCTCGGCGACGCGGGAGACCGCATTTTTGACACACCCAAAGTCGGGTGAACAACGCGATGTTTCCACGACTGATCTGCTTGCTGGGCTTGGCCACTTTCATTCTGTTGGCCTGGTCGATCAGTGAGCATCGGCGGCGGTTTCCGTTTCGGGTCGTGATCGGGGGGCTCGGCCTTCAATTTGCCCTGGCACTGCTTGTTCTACGGACGCGGATCGGGCAAGCGATTTTTGATGCGATCGGCCGAGGATTCACGGAGGTGATGAACACGGTCGGTGCGGGAACTGGATTCCTGTTCACCGCCGGGGATGACACGTCGCTCGTGAGAACCTTCGCGTTCGGTGTCCTACCGACCGTGATTTTCTTCTCGGCTTTGATGAGCATTCTCTATCACCTCGGGATCATGCAGCGGATCGTTGGCGCCATGGCGGTGATCATGCGCGTGACGCTCGGGACGAGCGGAGCCGAGACGTTGGCGGCGGCGGCGAATGTATTCGTCGGTCACACCGAGGCGCCACTGGTCGTTCGACCTTACTTGGCCATCATGACGCGAAGCGAATTGTGCGCGATGATGGTCGGTGGCTTCGCGACCGTGACCGGCGGTCTGTTGGGCGTCTACGCGGGGATGGGAATCGATATCTCGCACCTACTCACGGCGTCAGTCATCAGCGCACCGGCGGCACTCCTGATCGCCAAAGTGATGGTGCCCGAAACGCATAGCGACCTGGTGGTGGCAGAGGCGACGGCTGCATTGCCGACGACCGAAACGAACCTGATTGGTGCGGCGGTTGAAGGCGCATCCGAGGGCTTGAAATTGGCGCTAAACGTGGGAGCCATGTTGATCGCCTTCTTGGCCTTGTTGGCGCTGGTCGATGTGATTTTGGCGAACGTTTCCCACGCGGTCGCCTGGGCCGTCGGAAGCACGGTGCCGATCATCTCGCTCGGTCAAATTCTCGGTTACGTCTGTTCGCCTCTGGCTTGGTTGATGGGCATTCCTTACTCGGAATGTTTAGAAGCCGGGCGCCTGATCGGACTCAAAACGGTCGCCAATGAGTTCATCGCGTTCGCCGAATTGGGACGCATTTCGCAATCGGGCGGCGAGGGCGAAGTCGTCCTATCGCCGAGAACGATCGCTGTGCTGACTTACGCACTCGCCGGCTTCTCAAACTTCGGGGCCATCGGGATCCAGGTCGGCGGGATCGGAGGGCTCGAGCCGAGTCGTCGTCAGGAGCTCGCTCAGCTCGGTATGAAAGCCATGTTCGGAGGGTTGCTCGCCTGCTGCATGACCGGTGCCGTCGCGGGGATGCTGCTTTGAGCGTGCCAATCCTCAGGAGATCACCTCGGTCCACAGCTGGTCCCAGGGGCTCCGGTATTCGTGATGCTGCAGAAGCCGATTCGCCTCCTGATCGTCGATCACCTGTTCGGCCTCGGCGTCCCAGAGCAGCTTTCGACGAAGCGTGTGAGAGACGTATCCGAGGTGTCCGGGTGTGACGGATCGGTGCCCGACCTCGGCCGGCGCAACGCATGCTTCACGTGAACGAATGCAATCGACGAAGTTACGCGTGTGGGCACTGGATTCGTAACCTGTTGTGGGGCCGCTTCGCAGCGCGTCGTCCAAGGCGTCGGGCGCCGACGCCTCGAGTCGCCCTCGGCGGACAAAGACCCATCCCTCATCACCGACAATCTTTAACCCCTCCTGAAGCTGGCTCGAGATTCGACTGACGATCCCACGGGGGTATTCGCAGCGGATCTCGTAGGCCTCGGGAGTGTTGTAGATCGGCGTGTCGGGAAATCGCCACTCGATGGCTTCGACCGAGATCGGACCCGAGCGATCCGATCCGATCGCGAGATGGGCGATGTCGTGATGATGACCGATCCAATCCATCAGCACGCCGCCACCGTACGCACGATGTCCGCGCCACCATCGATGATGTCGCGCCCGCATGTAGGGCAATCTCTCGGCGGGGCCGCACCAGCGGTCATAATCGAGCGTCTTAGGTGGCGCGGCCGCCGTGGCATCGCCCTGAGCCGCCGAGTAGCCCCCGGGGAGACCGGTTTCGATGGCGCGAATCGTCCCGAGCCGTCCGGAACGAACCAGATCTGCGGCCGCCAAAAATCGTGGATCCGATCGCTGTTGACTTCCCGTTTGAAACACACGTTGGTGTCGCGCCGCTTGGCGATAAAGCGATTGGCCTTCGAAAAAGGTGTGCGCAAGAGGCTTTTCACAGTAGACGTCTTTTCCCTTCCGCATTGCCTCCATCGCGACCAGCGCGTGCCAATGATCGGGCGTTGCGACCACGACCGCATCCAGGTCGTCGCGACCGCAGAGCTCGCGAAAGTCAGTGGTCATGGCGACGCCCGCGCTGGGTGAAGACTGATAGTGGCGATCGATCTTCGCTTTCGCCGGTTCTAGTCCATTGGCTTCGCCGACACCCCACACCCGGTCGCGGTAGTGCAACCGGTCGACATCGCAGATTGCCACAATCTGAACATCTTTGTCCGAGAGAAACGCGTCGATCAAATGGAATCCACGAGCTCCCAAACCGACGATACCCAGCGTGATCCGTTCACTGGCTGCGGTTTGATCGTTTTCGCGACCCAGCGCCGCGGAAGTGGCGATCCAAGGGCTGCCGACAACCGTCGTGGCCTGTTTTAGCCAATGCCGTCTGGTTGTAGTCGCATTCGTAACGAGCATGGGGTCACCGTCGACGGCAAGGGAGGCTGGGCACGACACGGCTTTGACCCCGGTCGCATGAGTTCGATCAGCCAGTATCGCATGAGCGTGCGCGTCGTGTTACACCCGGCGTCTGCTGGAGAATCACGCACCCTGTGGCGGCCGGATGGGGCCAGAGAAACGGGTAGCGATCGATCTTTCCTCCGGCCGACTCGGCTTGCTAGGCTCTCGGGCCGGGCGCGATTGATGGATGATCGCTCCCAGAGAATTCAACCATCCCCAAAGTAACCTAGGGACGAGGCGTCAAGGATGATGCGATTTTGGTACCACCGGGTCGGTGCGCCGATATTCATGTCGGCCATTGCCATGGCTATGGCCAGTGCAACGCAGGCGCAGCAGGCCCCCTATCCTGGACAAGTCGCTTCCCAAGGACAGGGCGGCGCGGCGCAGGCCGGTCAAGCCGCGGGTTCCGAAGGGAAAATCGCCGCGGACCCAGCTCCCTTTGTGCTCACGCCGGCCGAACAGGCGGCTCTGGACCAGATGCTGATGGCTTGGGAAACCCAGAGCACGGGCACGAAGAAGCTCGAGGCCAAGTTTCGCCGCTGGCATTTCGATCTGCTCGCCGCTCCGCTAGGCGTGCACGCGACATGGGCGGAGGGAGTGATCAAGTACGAGGCGCCCGACAAGGGTCTGTTTCGAGTCGATCAACTCAAATTCTTCAATGGAATCGTCAACCAGGTACCTACCTACCAAGAGAATCCGGGGCAATTCGGAGAGCACTGGGTTTGCAATGGGAAGGAACTGCTCGAGTTCGATCGCATGAAGGAAGAGTGCCGTATCCAGCAGTTGCCGCCGGAGATGCAGGGGAAAGAGATTCTCGAGAGTCCGCTTCCTTTTGTATTCAATCTGAATGCCGCCAAAATCAAAGAACGCTACTGGTTGCGGCAAATCGAAGCTGAGCCAGGGATAATCGTTGTCGAAGCCCACCCCAAACGTCAGGCAGACCGTGCGCAGTACAGGTTCGTTCGCATCGTGCTAAGCAACCAAAGCTTCCTGCCGCAAGCCTTGATCATGTACGGGCCGAACTTCGACCCGGTCAAATCGCCGTCTTACGATCACTACGAGTTCACCGATATTGAGCGAAACACGATTCGCCAAGGGATCGCAGGTTGGGGCAAGGTTTTCATCGAAGCTCGCCCACCGGCGAACTGGAAAATCATTCGCGACACCTACCGACCCGAGCCTTCACCGCAGATGGCCCAACCGCAGGTCGAAAGAACACTGCGTTAGAGCGATCATGTACGGGGTTTGGTTCAGCCCTTTTTCTTGGCCACGCCGAGTTGATCCAACAGCTTGGCTAAGTCCTGGCCGTGGGATGCGGTCGCGACCTGGTCGATCACCGATAGCACCTTGCCGTCCGGGCCGATCACGAACGTGACTCGGGCCGCGGCATTTCCATCGGGGCGCAGAACACCGAAGGCCTTTGCCGCCGTCCCATCGGGATCGGAGAGAATGGGGTAGTCGAGGTTGAGGCTTTTCGCGAAGTCCGAATTTTTCTCGACCGTGTCGGTGCTCGCCGTGAAGTACGCCACTTCATACTTTTTCAGCTCCGCCCCCGCATCCCGCATCGATTCGCATTCTTTGGTGCATCCACCCGTGAAGGCACGCGGGTACCAGGCGATGATCACCGCCTGCTTACCGGCAAAATCATCGAGCGAGTAAATCTTGCCGTCGGTACCCGCCATTTTGAAATCGGGCGCTGAATCACCCACCTTGGGCATATCAGCCGATGCAAGGGAGGCAATCAAGGAAGTGGTCAGGAGAATGGCTGCGAATCGCATGGGAGGTTTCTCACAAAACGTGGATGGGTGGGAATGCACGAGAAGCAGCCTGCGACGAATGTCGTATGCCTGCTCCCGATGCCCAGTATCGTACCACGCCACTGCGGCAAGTGATCAGGCGAGCGATTCGCGGGCGATGATCACGTCCGCTCCGGGGGTCAATTGGCGAAGTTTGCGTACCAGTTCCGCTTTCTCCGCCGGGCTGGCCTTTTTCGCCCTCGCCAAAATCATTTGCGTCTTGCGTTGACGGGTGCGGAGGCGGCGCAATTCGCGTTGACGTTCGGTTCCGGCCATGATGGGGTTTCTCGACGGGTTGGTGAAAGGAATCAAAACAAGGTAAGGAGCTAGCCGCCTTTTTTCTTGACGACACCTTTCTTTGGTGTCGCTTTTTTAGCGGCTTTTTTCTTGGTGGTCGTCTTCTTGGCGGTCGCTTTTTTGGCGGCTTTCTTTTTCGTCGCCTTCTTTGGCGACGGGCCGCGGGCTGCCCGTTCGGCCAGCAGCTCCAGCGCGGCCTCGAAACTAAGAGTTTCGGGTTCGACGCCGCGCGGGAGCGAGGCGTTCGTGGTGCCGTCGGTCACGTAGGGACCGAATCGCCCTTCGAGCAGTTTGACAGGTTGCTCGGTCACCGGCGAGGCCTCGAACACGCGGATCGGTTCCTTCGGCGCTCCACGGCCGCGGACTTTCGGCGCCTTGAGCAATTCGACGGCTTGTTCAAGCGTGACGTCCAAAGGGCTCATGCCCGCGGCGAGGCTTCTCGTATCGCTGCCGCATTTGATGTACGGCCCATAGCGTCCGTCGTTGGCTTCGATCGGATCGCCCGATTCCGGGTGAGGGCCGAGTTGGCGGGGAAGCGAAAGCAGGGCGCAAGCGACTTCGACCGTCACATCCTCAGGGACCATCGTCTTGAGCAGTGAACGATTCTTTTTCGCAGGGTCGTCGTTGGTGCCCAACTGGATGTAGGGGCCGAAGCGACCGACCTTGAGAAAAATCGGTTGGCCGGATTCGGGATGTTCCCCCAAAGGCTCCTCTTGCCGCTGGCCAGATTCGAGCAGTTCCAGCGCGAGTTCGAGCGTCATCTCATCGGGTGGAAGCCCATCAGGAATGCTGATGCGACGCTCACCCTGTTCGACCGAGGGTCCATACTTGCCGACCCTCACGACGACCTCCTCGCGGTACTCGCCGGTTTCGGGGATGCCGAGGGTGAATCGTGCCATCTCGGCCGGCTTGATGCTCGACCCTTCCAGGCGGGGTTTGAGCCCGATCGGCCCTCCGACGTGATTCGCTTCGCCGCCGAAATAGAATTCACGGAGGTAACGTGTCGGCTCGGCCTCGCGGCGGCTGATCGAGTCGAGGTAATCCTCCATCTGTGCCGTGAACTCGTAGTCGACCAATTCTGGGAAATGCTGTTCCATCACGCGGATTACGAGAAATGCTGTCCAGCTCGGGACCAGCGCGTTCCCTTTCTTGAAGACGTAATTTCGCGCCTGGACCGTCTCGATGATCGACGCGTAGGTGCTTGGTCGCCCGATCCCTTTCTCTTCGAGGGCACGGGTCAGCGAAGCTTCGCTGTACCGCGCCGGAGGCTGAGTCGTGTGGCTTTTGGGGTCGAGTCGATCGGCTGAGAGCGGATCGCCCGACTTCACATTCGGCAGGAGCGTTTCCTTGTCCGCTAATTCCGCTTCGGGGTCGTCGCTGCCCTCGACGTAGGCTCGCAGGAATCCCTCGAATTCAATGCTCGTGCCGCTGGCCGTGAAGGTCGCACCGCCACCCTCGATGGTAACGGTGATGCGGCGCTTCTGTGCATCCGCCATCTGGCACGCGATCGTTCGCTTCCAAATTAAGTCGAACAGGCGGAATTGGTCACCATCGAGTTCACCTCGGAGAGCCGAGGGGAGTCTGAATGGGGTACCCGCCGGCCGGATCGCCTCGTGTGCCTCCTGGGCGTTCTTGACTTTGCCCGCGTAGACGCGGACGTCGGGATGCAGAAACCGCTCACCGTATTCGCTGCGGACAAGGTCACGAGCGGCGCTGACCGCCTCTTTGCTGAGCGTGGTGCTGTCCGTACGCATGTAGGTGATGTAACCGTTTTCGTACAGCCGCTGCGCGCCCTGCATGGTCCGTTTGGCGGTGAAACCGAGCTTTCGGTTGGCCTCCTGCTGCAACGTGCTCGTCGTGAACGGCGCGCGGGGTCGTTCGACAAACGGCTTGACTTCGACCGCGGTGACGCGGAACGTGGAAGACCGCAGTCGCTCGGCGAGCTGTGTTGCGGCGGCCTCGTCGAGAAGGAGCAGGGAGGGATTGCTGAGTTTGCCCGTTGAGCTGTCGAAATCTTTGCCGCTGGGTAGCGATCGACCTTCGACGCGGCTGAGGGTTGAGGGCAGTCTTTCGCCAGACGCCGTTTTGAATACCGCGTCGATGTCCCAGTAGGTGGCCGACCGGAAGGCGATCCGTTCTCGCTCGCGCTGGACGATCAGGCGGACCGCGACACTTTGAACGCGGCCGGCCGACAATCCTCCTCCCACGACTTTCCAGAGCAACGCCGAAACGTCGTAGCCGTACAACCGATCGAGAATTCGCCGCGTTTCCTGAGCCTGAACCAGCCCGTCGTCGATGGTTCGCGTGCTCGAGAGCGCGGTTTCGATGGCGTCCTTGGTGATTTCGTGAAATACCAGACGGTGCACGGGCACCTTGGGCTTGAGCAGTTCAAAAAGGTGCCAACTGATCGCCTCGCCTTCGCGGTCTTCGTCCGTCGCCAGGTAGAGGTTGTCGGCTTCCTTGAGCGCGGCTTTGAGCTTATTGACTTGCTTTTTTTTGTCCTCCGGGACGATGTAGATCGGTTGAAAATCGTCGTCCACGTTGACGGCCAAATAGGCCCATGGTTCTCGCTTGTACTGTTCGGGCATGTCGGCGCGGTTGCGCGGTAGATCGCGGACATGGCCGATGCTTGCTTCGACCTGGAAACCTTTTCCGAGAAACTTCGATATGGTCTTCGCCTTCGCGGGCGATTCGACGATCACCAGGCTCTTACCGGTCGATTTGGCCATAAAGTTAAGCTGCGGGGGATTTGAGATTTGAGAATCGAGTCGAATCTATCGGGACGTCAGCCGGAGTGGTTCGCGGAGCCCTGCGGGGCACGAACCGCGATAAAACAGGCGTTCGCACGGCCTCGCAGGATCAATCCGGCTTGACCCTTCGAATTGCAGGGCGTTAGGCTTAAACGCTGGTAACCGATCCACTGACGCTCATGAGCGTCAGAAGCAAGTGGCCGCTTGTCAAGACTGTTTCATACAAACGTTTCGCTTCGCGACGTCGTTTACCGCGGCCATCACGCGGTCCCCCGAGACTACCGTTCCCCCCATCCCCCGAATTGAAACGTCATGAGCAGCAGCCCCTTCGAGCTGTTTCGCCGTAACCTGAAGCCGATGATGGTCTTCTTGACCATCCTGGCCCTTTTGTCTTTTGTGATCCTGCCATCGATCGCGATGTATCAGCAGCAACGCGCCGGCTCGGGCGGCGGCGGCGACAATGCGACGCTAGCCAGCTACAAGGGCGGCGACTTCACGTTCAACAGGGTGAATTATTTCACCCGCAATCACTACAACACCGTTCAGTTCCTTGCTCAGTTGGCTGAAACGACCATCGCTCGCGGCGGCGTCCCGCGTGTTCCGGGGTTCCAGTACGACACCGAGCGACAAGCGATCCAGTCGCTTGGGATCAATTCCGAACCGAGTGACGAGGCGAGTGTCCGAACGATGATGTTCGCGGGCGAAGCGAAAAGCAAAGGGATGGAGCTCGACGATACGGCGATTCGCAATTGGTTGATGCTGTACAGCGATGGACGACTCGGCGATGGCGAGATTTTTGGCGTCTTGCAGCAGTCGACCAGGAACCAGATTGGACAGATCCAGCTATACGATCAACTCCGTAATCAATTGCTCGCCGAAGCCTACCAACGACAAGTCATGGCGGGTCTCGCCTCCGAGGGGCGACCGATCGTTCCGCCGGCGCAGCAGTGGGAGATGTTTCTGAGGCTCAATCGCCGCGCCGTTGCGGATGCCTTTGCCGTCAATGTCGCGGACTTCATCGAAAAAACGAGCGCTAAACCGAGCGACAAACAGATTCGCGAGGTCTTCGAAGATGGCAGACTGCGGTTCCCCGATGAACAGTCGCCGCTGCCCGCGTTTCGGCGTCCGTTCCAGGCCGGTATTGAGTACCTCGCCGGCAACCTCAACGAATTTATCGATCGCGAGGTCGCCCTGTTAACGGAGGAACAACTGAGGGCAGAATACGAGCGCCGTTTGGCGGGGGGCGACTTCAAACTGCCCGATCTCCCCATCAGTCCCCCAGCGACCGACGACGTGACGCCGGACGACGTGACGACCGACGACGTGACGACCGACAGCGAAACGACTGGAAGCGACATGCCGCTGACGGAGACACCGCTCGAAGAGCCGATGAAGACCGAGCCGCCGGTTGGTGAGTCGACCGAGCCTGGAGCCGCTGAGCCTGCGGTGCCGGAGACTGACTCGGTCGAGCCTGATGCCCCGGAGCCGTCGTTGGAGGGACCACAACCCAGCGAGCCGGCCGAGGACGAATCCGCGCCCAGTCAATCGCCACAATCGCGGGCATCGGGGCGGGACAACGCGTCACAGCTGGTTCTTATCTATCCGCAAGATGCGAGCGAAACGCCAGCTGAAGCTGCGGCGGAACCCGCCGAGGATGCCCCGAGCGCTGATACGTCCTCGGAGCCCGACGTGACGATCGATCCGCCGAGCCGTGAAGTGGACGATCAGGCGCCCGAGGTTAACGTCCCGCCGGCAGCCGACATGGCACCTGCAGATGATGCAGCGACGTCAGCCGACGCGGTGCCTGCAGCCGACGGAGAATCTGAGGCGAGGGTGCAGAAGTTCGAAGACGTCCGCGATGACTTGGCGCGACAATTGGCGAGCGATCCTGCGCTGGAAAAACTTGATGCGGCCGTATCGGAGGTCGAAAAGGTGATGCGCACGTACTTCAACCAGCGGGCGATCGCCGGCGGCGACAAGGCGACGAAACTGCCGCCACGCCCGGATTTGAAGGCGCTTGCGGCCGAGCTCGGTATGGTGCACGTCGAACTCGGCCCGATGGACGGACGGGAGATTCAGTCCAATTCGATTGCCATGTCGTTTGCGGTCGGTAGCGGATTCCAGCGAGGTGATCCGTTTGTGCAGTTGATGTTCGTCAATCGTCCGCCAAAATTCTCGCCCGTTCGCACGGTCGATGATCAGTCGCAGGTCTCCTACGTCGCGTGGAAGACCGATGAGCGAGATGCGTACATCCCGAAATTGCAGGATGTGCGTGACGAAGTGATCCTCGCGATCCGAACCCTCGAAGCTCGTCGTCTTGCCAGGTTGGAGGCTGAGAAGTTGAGCAAACAATTCAATGCCACGGACAAGCCGATTCGCGACGAGGTTCCGGAGGAGCGTTCGAGTTTGCTTTTCGAGTCACTCGGTCCCTTTTCGTGGATGAACTCCTTTGGTTTCGGGATGCGGGCTTTCATGGGGAATGTCCCCGAGCTGGACCGTGTCGGTGAGAGCTTCATGCGGCAGGTGTTCACGAGCGAGCGAGGCGTTTGGGGTGTCGCCCCCAACCAACCGGAAACAGTGTTCTACGTCGTCCGTCCGACGGAGTTTTCGCCGTCAACCGACGAGCTGCACCAGCGATTCACGCAGGCATCGCAGCGGATGCAGACGGTTTCACTCGCCATCGAAGAAGCGAGCCGCATCCGTGATGGGCACTATCAGGCGCTGGACAAGCGGACGGGGTTCAAGTGGAGCGAGACGGCTGAGTGAGCGTTCGGCTCGGCTAACCGCTCGTACCCGCCGCCGCGAGGCCCCCCGGTGACGGCCCACGCCGCAGCCGTCGCCCCGTGGTGACAAGTGGCGAATCACGATATGATTTTGACGCCGGTCGAGGGTGTCATTGACCCGATGGGAATCTCTTTTTCGTCGGTTGTTCCGGCAAGTGTTTGTTGACACGCTCGACGACTCACTCGAGTCTGATTTCCGCTCTCCCAATAACGCAGCATAGCACCCATGGC
>JBGTCJ010000079.1:0-6181 GCA_041748895.1 Pirellulaceae bacterium | reverse complement strand
GACCTCAACATACCAGCCGTAAGCGCAAGCGACCGGACCTCCCAGCGCGAACTTTCCGCACGCTCGTGCGTGGCGGCTGGTAGGTGGCCAGCGACCGGACCTCAACATACCAGCCGTAAGCGCAAGCGACCGGACCCTTGGCGTGTGGTCATTCTTTGGTGATCGTTTCGTCGAGGTTCAGGATGACTCGACTGAGTGCGGTCCAAACGGCCGGTTCGACAGCGTGAATCTCGTCGGAGGTCGCCGACACGATGGCAGCCGCCGACGGATTCTCCGCGAATCTCGATCGCTGCTGCGCCAACCAATGAAACAAGACCTGCCGCTCGTCGGCCGACGGGGGACGCGCCACGCAGCGCCGGAAGATGGCCGTGATCCGATCGGAGTCGTCCGCGACGTCGGCCGTGGTTCGTGCTAGTTCTCGAGCGCACTGCAAAAACATCGGTTCATTCAATGTCACCAGCGCTTGCAGCGGCGTATTGGATTGGCTCCGTCGCACGCAGGCTACGTCACCGTTTGGCGCGTCGAACGCTTGAAAGACGGGGTAGGGGACCGAACGGAAACGAAACGTGTAGAGCCCACGTCGAAACTGATTTCCGTCGGTATCGTGGTTCCAAGTTTTCGGGCCGTAGCTCGCTGGTGGCTGGAACAAAAATTCGGGGGCCGGCGGAAACACGGGGCGGCCACCGACGGCCGGATTGAGCAGATGGCTGGCGGATAGGGCAATGTCGCGAACGACCTCGGCCGCGACTCGTCCCCGCGGCCCTCGAGCGAGCAATCGATTACTCGGGTCGCGGTCGAGCGACTCGGGTGTCAATCGAGATGCCTGCTGGTAAGCCGCTGACATCACAATCTGGCGGTGCAACTGTTTGAGACTCCAACCCCGCTGCATGAAGTCGACGGCCAACCAATCGAGCAACTCGGGATGCGATGGCGGTTCACCCTGCAGGCCCAAATCGTCGCTGGTCGCCGTCAACCCTGTCCCAAAATGCTCCTGCCAAACCCGGTTGACGATGGCTCGGGCGGTCGTCGGGCTTTCGGAAGCGACGAGCCAGTGGGCGAAATCAAGCCGCGTCGGCTGCGAAGCTGATTCGCCACTCGCCGATGGCAGCATGGGGTGGAGGAACGATGGAGTGCCCCGGTCGACCGTTTCGAGCGGACTGAGGAAATCGCCGCGGTCGAGCCGATGGGTCGTTCGCAGGTCGTCACGTTCCCAAAGCGTCAATTGGGAATGCCCCTCGGGATGATCTTTCCAAGCCGCCTCGATTTGTTCGGTGTAGCTTTTCCACAGCGGCTGGCACGAAATCCAGTAGCTCAGGAGGCTCGCCCTCTGCGCTGGCGTTCGCAACGCATCGTCCATCCCCATGATTCGGCGGATTGCCGGCGGGATCTCGTCGATCGAAGGGTGATCATCGCCCGAGACCGAAACCTTGAATCTTCCAAGATTGTGAGTTTGGTTGTCATCGCTGTTCCAGCCGCCGTGATGTTGGCTCAAGCCGATGCGAAACGTGAGCGGCTGGCCGGCGGTCGCTTCAATCGGATCTGCCAAAACGAACATCGCCGTTTGAGGATCGTTGCGACGTCCCGGGCCTAGGTCGGCATGCCATGCTGTCTTTCGGTCCCCGTCGATTGCCAGCGAAGAACCACCGACAAACCGCGGAGTCTTCGATTTGTCGTCGTATCGCGAATCGAGCGCACGCCTTGGCGGGTCGACCGTTGCAATGGCTCGCGAGAATGATCGTGGTTCCCATTTCTCGCCCAACTTCGTCAAGAGTTCGATTTCCGAAAGCGCCCACGTGCCATCGATCGAGCGGCCTGGCCCACCGTGGGGAAGATTCGGATCGACCATCGCGTCGATTCGAACCGCGGTGATGCGTCGAGGCGATACAAGGCTCACGTTCCCCGTCGGAGTGAACCGCGTGGGCGCGTAGCCTTGCGCGAGGTAACTCCCATCGCTCTGCCGCAAGAACTTCTGTCCACCGATCGTGTGGTCGATGAACGCAATTTCGACCGGAGTCCACTGGGTCGAGGTTTCCGGCGGATGCAATTGTTGCCACTCCGCCAGCAGCTCTGCCCAATCGGGTACTTCCGATTTGAACTCTTCCAAAACTCGTTCAATCCGTTGATTCACCGACGCACGTTTATCCTGCTGCAGCGGCGTGTAGACCGTGAGGTTCGCCTCGTGTGAATTGTTGAGAAAAGCGAGCATCCGGTAATAGTCGACGTGCGAAAGTGGGTCGTATTTGTGCGAGTGGCACTGGGCACACTGGACGGTCAGCCCGAGGACTGCCTTTCCGATCGCATCCATCCGGTCGTAGATCGCCTCCATTCGGAACTGCTCGGGATCGGCACCACCCTCCTCGTTGATCATTGAATTGCGAAGGAAGCCGGTGGCAATGCGATCGTCTTGAGTCGCATCAGGAAGCAAGTCTCCGGCGATCTGCTTGATCACAAATTGGTTGTAGGGCATATCGGCGTTGAGGGCTCGAACGACCCAGTCGCGATAGAACCAGACAAAGCGCGGCTTGTCCTTTTCAAAACCGTCGCTGTCTGCGTATCGAGCCGCGTCCAGCCAAATTCTACCCCACCGCTCGCCGTAATGGACCGAATTCAGCAGGCGATTCACGACCGCCTCGTAAGCCCACGGCGAACGATCGGCGAGGAAATCGTCGACCTCCTCGATCGTCGGCGGCAGTCCGATTAGGTCCAGCGATAGTCGACGCAGTAGCGTGGTGCGATCGGCCGGTGGGCTCGGAGAGAGGCCTGAGGACTCGAGTCGGTCAAGCACGAAACGATCGATCGCGCCTCGTGCCCAGGTTCCATCATCAGGTTCGGGAGGCAATGACTTGTGAGGCGGCGTAAACGCCCAATGTTCGGAATAGGCGGCTCCCTGTTCAATCCATCGACGAAGCAGCTCACGCTCCGAGGCGTCTAGCGCCTTGCCGCTGTCGGGCGGAGGCATCACCAAGTCGGCGTCCGAATCGAAGATTCGTGAGATCAGGTGGCTGGCCGCGGGATCACCCGGGACGATGGCGGCGTAGCCGCCGAGGTCGCCCACGGCAGCCTCGCGGAGATCGAGCCGCAATCCGGCCTCGCGATGCCCTTCATCAGGCCCGTGGCAATGAAAGCAAGCATTGGAGAGAATCGGTCGAACATCCCGGGCGAAGTCAACCAATGGTTTCTCTGGCGGCGTCGGCTTGGCGGCGCGAACCGAGGAGGAGTGCAACAGCGCCGAAGCGAAAAAAATCGCGAGGGCAACGACCATCGTTGGCATTAATGGATATCTCTTGGGTGTTGCCATGGCATCAAAGGAAGTTAACATGCCGTCGCGCCGCTTCCGGTAAAAATGTGGCCGGCCCATTTCGGTAGGTCAGCGACAACGGATTACTCAAAAGTAAGGAAATTCAGCATCGTGTTGGCTTTAACCGTGATCGGTCTGTCGGCAGCCGCTGCGGCAACGGCGCTCTACTGGGCCGCCTTATTCTATCGAGAAATGATGGCGGCGGATGAGGGAAACGAGGCGATGCGGGAGATCGCCGCGAGCGTCCGAAGCGGCGCCAAGGCTTATCTTCATCAGCAGTACAAATGGGTAACTCTGATTTTCGCGCTCGTGGCACTGGTGATGGCGATCGCGGCTTTCGTCTTTGAACTGCAAAGTACCCTTCTGCCGCTGGCGTTTCTTTCCGGCGGCTTTTTCTCTGGCCTGTCGGGTTGGTTCGGAATGAAGACCGCGACATGGGCCAGCAGTCGTACGGCGGCGGGTGCCGCGCGGTCGCTCAACGACGGTCTTCAAGTTGCCTTCCGCAGTGGAGCCGTGATGGGGCTGACCGTGGTTGGGCTGGGATTGCTCTTCATCTGTGGCTGGTTCTCGATCCTCTACTGGCTGATGCCTGTGCTGCTAGGGCCGACAGCGGTGATGAGCCTTGAGCAGCTCTCGGTAACCATGCTCTCCTTCGGAATGGGCGCCAGCGCGCAGGCATTGTTCGCGAGGGTGGGCGGCGGAATCTTCACCAAGGCGGCCGATGTGGGCGCCGATCTCGTGGGCAAGGTTGAGCAGAGCCTCAAAGAAGACTCTCCTTACAATCCGGCTACAATCGCCGACAACGTCGGGGACAATGTCGGCGACGTCGCGGGGATGGGTGCAGACCTCTACGAATCGTATTGTGGATCGATTCTCGCGGCTTCGGCATTGGGCGTCGCCGCGTTCGGCTCCGTTTCTCTCGTGCCCGACGGCAGCACGCAGGCCGCGGCACAGTTGTCTGCCATGTTGCTCCCAATGGCAATCGCGGCGGCGGGGATCCTGCTTTCGATCGTCGGCATCTACGCCGTTCGCACCGGTGAGGAGCTGTCGCAGCGAGCGTTGCTCACGGCGCTGGCGAGGGGAATCAACCTGGCTGCGCTGCTGGTTATCGTGGCCGCTGTGGTGCTCAGCATCGTGATGATGCCCCGAGTTGAGGGCACTGTCCTGTTCGGATTTCTGCCTGGTGTCGCGTTCAGCATCATTGTCGGTTTGGCCGCGGGATGGGGGATTGGCAAGTGGACCGAGTACGCCACGAGTGATGAGTACCTGCCGACGCGAAACTTGGCAGACAAGGCGAACACGGGCGCAGCCACGATCATCATCGGCGGTATCGCTGACGGCATGATCAGCACCTGGGTGCCCGTGGTGATCATCTGCGCTGCGATGGTGGCCGCGTTTGGCTTCGCGACCGGAGGTCAGTTCCAAGACCTGCGTTACTTCTCGCTGGGGCTCTACGGCGTTGGGATTGCGGCCGTCGGGATGCTCAGCACGCTGGGGATCACCTTGGCCACCGACGCCTACGGACCGATCGCCGACAACGCCGGTGGGAATGCGGAAATGGCAGGTTTGGAGAGCATCGTGCGTCAGCGAACCGATGCGCTCGACAGCTTGGGAAACACGACGGCTGCGACAGGAAAAGGATTTGCGATCGGTTCGGCCGCACTCACCGCGCTGGCCCTACTGGCCGCTTATTTTGAAAGTGTCCGCGATGGATTCAATCGCTGGGGCGATTCGTTTGCGATGACCCAGGTTGATGACGGTGTGTATCGGGTGACGCCCGATTTCATCGTTCGCCGGGAAGGAGACCAAGTGACCAAATACTTGGTGATGCATGGTGCCAATCAGGATCCGCAGATACGTCGCCACTGGCGGGCAGCGGAGAACCGATTGACGCTTCCCGGTTTGGTCCAATGGGACCAAACCGATGGGCGTGGGCGGATGGACTCGCTCGACGCCGACCTGGTTCCCGTGGGGATCGCCACCATTCGCGATTTCTCCGCCTATTACGACGCGACGCTGATGAATCCGCGGGTGCTGGTTGGCGTCTTTCTGGGCGCGATGAGCACCTTCATTTTTTGCGCGATGACAATGAAGTCGGTTGGCCGCGCGGCCCAAGGCATGGTGATCGAGGTCCGACGCCAGTTCCTCGAAAACCCTGGCATTCTCGATGGCAGCGTCAAACCAGATTACACCCGACCCGTGGAGATCAGTACTCGGGCCGCGCAGCGGGAGATGATCGCACCCAGTCTGCTCGGACTGATCATGCCGATCGCCGTTGGATTGCTGTTGGGCGTTGGCGGTGTGATCGGTCTGCTGGCGGGTTGTCTGACGACCGGATTTTGCCTCGCCGTTTTCATGAGCAACAGCGGCGGTTCGTGGGACAACGCCAAAAAGTACGTCGAAGCTGGCCACCATGGTGGCAAGGGAAGTCCCGCACACAAAGCCGCCGTGGTCGGTGACACGGTGGGTGACCCGTTCAAGGACACGAGCGGTCCGAGTCTCAACATTCTGATCAAATTGATGAGCATGGTCAGCGTCGTGGTCGCTGGCTTGGTCGTTCGTTACAGCCTCGTTGCCATCGGATGGTTGTGAGAACTGATCCAGCCAAGTTCTAAAGAACCAGATCCAACCAAACACTCGTTTTCTGCGCGGTAGGGTCGCGCGTGTCGATCCGATCGATCCGAACCTCCGAGGGTCCGGTCCATTGGCGAGATTCCGTCACCCTGCGCATCGCGCCGCGGCTGACCACGCTGCCCACGATTGCCCCATCGACTACAGCCGCGTACCGCGCGTGATCAGGTGTAAGGATCTCGTCATCCGAACCGGTTGCGCCGAGTTCCGACAGATCGTCGATCACGCCTGATCCGTCGTCGTCCACGCCGG
>JBGTCJ010000078.1:0-5649 GCA_041748895.1 Pirellulaceae bacterium | reverse complement strand
GAACATGGCCGGTCGCGGTAAGGTCGAGCCGCAAGATCTCGAGCCGAACCCTCGAGTCTTGTCGCTCGACAAGAACGGACAGTGGCAGCTCGCCGTTGATCCGTTGCATTTCGATAAACCTCGTGTGGCCGGGGTGGGTCTTGGCCGCAGCTTCGCAATTGCCTACGCCAATGCCCATCCTGGCGTGACCGTGGGTCTCATTGCGTGTGCCGCTGGAGGATCCCCCATCGAGAGTTGGGAGCCGGGTGCGTTTCACGACCAAACCCATTCGAACCCCTACGATGATGCATTGATTCGCACGCGGCTGGCGCAAAGTTCCGGCACACTCAAGGCCATTCTCTGGCATCAGGGCGAATCGGATTCGAGCCCCACTCGATCACCACTCTACGAAAGCAAATTGCACGGCTTGATCGCGCGGATGCGAGAGGATTTCAGATCGCCCGCCGTGCCCTTCATTGTGGGGCAACTGGGGCAATTCGATGAACGCCCCTGGAGCGAAGGTCGGATACGAGTCGATGCGGTGCTTCGATCGCTCCCGAGCAAAGTGGCTCACACGGGGTTTGTGTCCTCGGCCGGGCTGAAGCACGGTGGCGACGAAGTTCACTTTGATGCCGAGTCGCTGCGCGAATTTGGGCGTCGCTACTTTTCCGTCTATCAAGAGATCGAGATGAAGTGACCCCTCAATACCTTCAGATCTGCATCGATCCGCGCGATGGGTCTGCGAATTGGGGAGGAAAAGCCAAGGGGAAAGTCGCAACCTTCGGATTGGATCGCTACGGGGGCCGAACCGGCAACAATCGCTAGTGAAAGGAAGGCGAGGTAGGTGCTCGACCGGTTCAAGCGGTGGCAGTGGATTCTGAGTGACATTTTGCAAAACACGCGATAAACCCAACTCAACCCGGGGTGACTCGAATGAAATTCGAAATAATCAAAATTATTCTGATTGACAACTGCGGACGCAATCTTATGTTGGTGAGACCAATTGTCCGCTGACTCGTTCGAGTCCACAAGCTTTTCTCTCACTGCGGTCGAATCGATGGCGCGAATGCGTGAATTGTCACTGTGCCTATGTTGCCTTGCGCTGACGATGGTTGGCTGTGGGCGGAAGGCAGGTCCCATCGACGTTCCTGCGAACAATCCCTACCAAATCACACCCGAAGAGCAGGAAGCGATGAATCGCGCCGCGAGCGGCGTGAACTCGATGGATGGCTCCTAGGGTCAAGTTTTTCAGCCTTTTTCTTTCTTTTCTACAACCGATTTCTTTGGAGACCGACAAGTGAAACGTCGTCAAAACGCTGCGTTTACGTTGGTAGAGCTGCTGGTCGTGATCGCGATCATCGGCGTCATGGTGGGACTGCTGCTGCCTGCGGTCCAGGCCGCACGCGAAGCGGCCCGCCGTATGAGCTGCGGCAATAATTTTAAACAGATCGGACTCGGTCTGCACAATTACCATGCTGCCTACAACCGGCTTGCGATGCATGGAACGGGGACGGGGAGGGATTACGCCACGGCCGGAAACATGGGGCTCCACTCGAACCTAACCAATCAGAAGCACCTGAGTTTCCTCGTCGGTCTCACGCCTTTCATCGAGCAGCAAGCTCTCTGGGAGCAAATTTCCAATCCGCTCGTCAACAATTCAGGGGTAGCGGGTACTCCGCCTGTGTGGCCGGCGATGGGCCCCAAGCCATCGACCGGCCAGTACGGCTATCTACCTTGGGTGACAGAAATTGCCACCCTTCGATGCCCGAGCGACCCTGGGGTAGGTTTACCATCGATGGGGCGAACCAACTACGCGGCTTGTGTCGGCGACAACGCAATGTTCACCTGGGTTGGCTTCACGCATTGGACCCACGGGGACTATCTGGCTCAACCCAACGCACAGGGTCAGAACGCACTTCGCCAGCTCCGAGGAGCGTTCACGCCTCGCCGATTCACGAGCTTTCGCGACATGCTCGATGGCACGACCAACACGATCATGTGTGGTGAGATCACGACCGACCTGGGTGATCGCGATGTCCGCACTCAAGGAGCGTACAATGTTGTGAATGTGGGTAACGTCAACGGTGCGGCGCCCGGTATGAAGACTTGTCAAACATCCGGATTGATCGATCCCTTACGGCCGCGTTTTTGGGCCGCAGCTACCTTCCCCGCCCACAACCCCACGCAAGAAGATGGTTCTCCGCATCCGGCCGGCCCTGCCCAGGGTATTCGCCGCGGATTCAGCTGGGCTGCCTACGCCAATCTCTACACGTCGGTCACGACGAGCCTTCCGCCGAACACCGAGTTGTGTTTGCACAACCGTAACGAGTGGACTGAAGGGAACTGGTCTGTCAGCAGCCGCCACCAGGGCGGTGCTCACGTCCTCATGTGCGATGGCGCGGTCAAGTTCATCACCGACTCGATCGAAGCGGGAAATAGCAATTTCCCTGTCGCAACGATGATTTCAGGCCAAGCGAGTCCGTTTGGACTTTGGGGTGCGCTCGGCACCCGCGCCAGCAGGGAAGTCATTTCGTCGGAATTTTAGAGCGCCGAATTCGAGGCTTCAGGCGACCTGACGGTTGGCTTCGTTTTCGATTCGCCCGTTTCGCATTCGCAGCAGGACGTCGGCGCCGGCTGCGATCTGATCGTCGTGGGTGATCATCACGATCGTCATCCCCTCGTCGCGATTGAGACCGCGGAGCAATTCGAGGATGTCCCGACCCGTCTCGGCATCGAGATTGCCCGTCGGCTCGTCTGCCAAGAGCAACGCGGGATGCGTCATCAGTGAGCGGGCGATCGCCGTTCGCTGCATTTCGCCACCGCTGAGCTCTCCCGGCTTGTGCGTCGCACGGTGCAGCAGCCCCACGCGATCCAGCATCGCTTCGGCTCGACGCCGAGCGTCCTTGCGATGGCGAAAGTAGGACCAGGTGCTCTGTCCGATCATGATCGGTGCCAACACGTTCTCGAGTGCCGAGAGTTCGGGAAGCAGGTGATAGAACTGGAAGATCACGCCGATGTCGCGATTTCGGTAGGCATCACGGGCCGCACGCGGCGCGTCGTCGATCCGCGATCCCCGGAAGTGGATCTCGCCTCGATCTGGACGATCGAGCGTTGCGAGCAGGTGCATCAACGTGCTCTTGCCACTGCCGCTGCGCCCGACCAACGCGGTCAAGCGTCCGGGGAAGACCTCGATGTCAACGCCTCGCAGCACGGGAACTTCCAGTTTGTCCTTCTGGTAACTCTTGTGAATGCCGTAGGCCCGCAGCACGGGGGAATCGCTCATGGTGTTGATTTTGAAGGTGGTCATGGCTGCGGGGTCGGGGAGAGTAGCGGGGGCGGATGTTGGTGCGGTGGAGTTTGCACGGTCACTCGAAGCGCAGTGATTGAACCGGGTGCAACCGCGCCGCCCGCAGCGCCGGCAAGACACTGGCCATCGTTGCGATCGAGATCGAACCCAACACGACCCAGAGGATGGTCCACGGGTCGATGATGGTTGGGATCTTGCTGAAGTAGTAAACGGTTGGATCGAACACTTCCTGGCCGGTAATCCTTTCGATCACCGACGCGATGTGATTGATGTAGCGGACGAACAACAGTCCGCCAACCATTCCCACACCGCTGCCGACGACGCCCAGCAGCACTCCGTAGCTCAGGAAGATGCTCATGATGCCGTTGCCAGAGGCCCCGAGCGCCTTGAGTGTTCCGATGTCGCGAGTTTTTTCGACGACGATCATGAAAAATGTTGCCAGGATACCGAACCCCGCGACGGCAATGATCAGAAACAGGAGGATGTTCAGAATCGTCGTTTCGAGACGAACGGCCGCCAGCAGCGGGCCCTGCATGTCGCGCCAGGTTTGGATATTGAAAGCGTAGTGGTCGGGCGGAAAACGACGACGAAGGTCGTCCCGGGCCTCGTTCAGGTTCGCGCCAGAAACCAATTTCAATTGGACGGTGGTGACGCTCCGTGTACCGCTCTGGGGATCGATCATGCCACGGAACTCCTGCAACTGGTCGAGCCGGACGAAGGCGAACGTGCTGTCGTACTCGCTCATCCCCGATTCATAGAGGTCGACGACCGTGAACTTTTGGTTGACGACTTTGGTGTTGTCCGAGGCATTCGGGAACATCATGCGAACGTCGTCACCGGGGCGGCAATAGAAATGATCGCGAACCCCTCCATCTTCGTCCCGAAGCCGCGAACTGCAGGTCGCGATGCCGAGAATGATCCCAGGGAATTGTTCTTCGGCCGGATCGAAGACTTGCCCGCTGCGGCTGTCGGGCGTGACGAAGACGCTGGTCGAAAAATCGACCGCCATCGTCGGCCCCTGAGATGCCTGGTCGGTGATTTCCGAGTCCGGGGCCGCATCCATGCCGCGGGCCCGTCGCATCGCCGCTTCGACACGCTCGCGTTCCTCCAGGATCGCCCGGTCGTAGGCGACTTTCAACCGCCGATACTCCCAACCCGATTCGGGGAAATCTTCTCGCGACGGGGCATAGCCATGGTCGCGAAGGTCAAAGGAAACTTGCCCTTGGTTGTCGGGGTGAAGCAAGAAACGGCCGAATTGGCTCACCTTGTCATAAGTCTCGGAGTCGATCCCGACCAAATTGACGTGCCGCGTGATGAGTTGTCCGCCGAAGTCGATGCCGAGCATTCCGGGGACGTGTACGCTAACCGAACTGCCCTCGATCCGATCGCCCAATACTTCGCGGATCTCGCGAAGGTGGGCCTCCGGATCAGGCATCCCGCCACTGGCATGACATTCAATCAGGATGTCCGATGCGAGTCCATGGAGTCGATCGTGCATCTCGGCGGCAAAGCCGGCCATCACGCTATTGACCACGATTAAGGTCGCCACGCCCAGCATCACACTGATGATCGACGCCAGCGCGATGTAGCGGGTCCGCAGGTATCGGAAGCAGAGCAACCAGCGATACATGGCCGTTTCTCTTGACGAAATCGAGGATTGAATGATTGCGGTGCGAAGGTAGGCCAAGTCGATTGGCGGCGTAAAGGTCGGTTGGGCAGCAAGACGGCAAGTCTACGGCGGAATTGCCGTTGCCAAAAAATCCGTTCTCAGCTTACAGACGGCTTCTGCCGATGATTCCCGATGAGGTTCGGCGATGTGCCTACCCGCGGTTTCTACCTTTCCTTTGCAACATTGACCCCAATCATGTGCAGTCACGCTCGCCTCGGTTTGCTGGGACGATTGGGTTTCGCCGTCGTTGCGTCGATCTCACCCGCATTGACCAGTGGGGCAAAACTTGCCAGTGGGCAGGGCACGCAGCGAGGCGCCGTTCTCGGAGGGCTCGGCGGGGCCGTCGTAGGCGGCATCATTGGTGACAACAACGACAAGGCCGGTGCCGGAGCCGCGATCGGCGGTGCGATCGGCGCTTTGGGCGGTGCCGTGATGGGCAATGCCAGAGACAAAGAAATCCAGGCTCAGCGACAACGTCAGGCGTATGCCCACCAACAACGCATTTACGCCCAAACCCAACAGCAATCGAGCCAGATGCAGGCCGCGGTCTCGATCGGCGATGTGGTGAACATGTCTCGAAGCGGACTGAGCGAAGCGGTGATGGTGACTCAGATTCAAGCGCGCGGCGTGCAGCAACAACTGCAGGTCTCGGACATCATTTTTCTTCACCAGCAGGGTGTCGGCGAGCGAGTGA
>JBGTCJ010000077.1:0-8836 GCA_041748895.1 Pirellulaceae bacterium | reverse complement strand
CACCGCCAGCAATTCAATGGTGGCTCCGTCTCGAAGGGCAGCGACAACGGATTTACAATCGCCCTGATCGTCGTGCGTCGAATCCGAAGTGACATCCTGAGCATTCGAGACTGCGCAAAGAACCGTCACCATGAGCAGATTTGCGAACAAACAGTTTCTGTATGACACTGCGAAAACCGGGAAAATGAGGCTTAGGCGAACGGCAGGGATGACCGAGTGGTGGCAAGTTGGTTTACCCTCAGGAAGCGGCCCATCCACCGCTTCGGTCCATCGGATTGTTCGCAGCGAATTGATCCGCCGCTCCGGTTGACCGCTTTGTTCTTCTTGGATCAAAGGCCCATATCAGACTTGTAAGATTCTTCGAGATAGGGAATGAACAGTGGAATCTGGCGGCCATCATCCAGCCACAATGTGCCTTGTGGTTCACCGCCGGGCGTAATTGACAACAGGGTCATCGTGGCATTTTGTTTTGAAGCTTTGATCAAAAAACCATGCCCCAGACCCTCGTTAGTCTTGTGTGTCAATTCAATGATTTCGCCCAACTCAGCTTTCGCCGCATAGGATTCCGAAAGGGTCTTTTGTGCAAATTCTAAGGGTGAAAAGACTGCGCTAGGCTCGCGCGCGCAGCCAGAAAATACGAGAAACAGGGCGATCAACCAAATCGAGCTTGGCAGTTTGTACGTCGTGGTAACGTGTTGCATGCTTCTCTCTTTGTGATCAATCGGTCGTTGGTTTCGAGTGGTGATGGTAGCGAAGGAAGCCTCAGGCTAAGTCATTTTCTACATTAACACGACTTGTCGATCACCTAATTCAAGGTTCTCGTTGGGAACCTGAAACATTGGGAGAACAGCGCGACGGCCTTTCGACTTGGCTACAAGAAACGGCCGGCCAGTCGGCTCGTGCATTTCTCGGTTCCCCGCCTATTGTATTGCGTTGAACGTCACGTTGCCAGCATCGGGCAGCTCTATGCAGCATCCGCAAGTGTTGCCATCTGATCTTCGATTTGCCGTTCGATCGATAAATTCGATGCTTGAGAACTCCATTCCGTAGACTGTCTGCCTTCAGGCAGAAACGGTTGAACGAAGGGAATAGGGGAGGCTGAACAAACAAGTGGATCAGAACGACGCTCCTTACCCGATTATTGTGCGTGGCCCGGGTCAACCATGATGCTCCCATGCAGCAACGATTGTTGTGCCGTCTGACAGCTCGCTGGCCCGGTAATTTCCGACCCTGCGAAGGACCGGAATTCGAGCCGATAAGGGTAACCGCGTTGGAACTCCCGGAGCAAGAACAAAGATTCCCGATCGAGAACCACTGACGGGAATCGCTATGGCCGAGGCGGGACTCGAACCCGCACAGGGATTGCTCCCCGAGGGATTTTAAATCCCTTGTGTCTGCCATTCCACCACTCGGCCCAACGACTCGTTCGATGAAGGATCGAGCGGTCACGAAGCGGACGCCTCTCCGGGCGTGCTTCCGCTCTGTGATAACGGACAAAGGCGGTCAGGTAAAGCAAGCTGAAGACGAGAAAAAGCCGCAGCGGCCACGGGTAAACGTGGACGCTCCGGCTTTCCCAATCTGACGAATAGCGGAGCAGGCCGCAGAGGCCGCGCGACTAGCTTCCGACCTTGGCGAATCCTGCCTTCTCAAATGCCTTGTCGCTGAAAACCATCTCGACCTGATCTTTGGCTTCAGCCTTCTCAACCTTGCCCTTGCAATTGTTGCAGCAGAACGAGACCTTGGCATCGGCGACCTTGATCGCGGTTTCAGCGTCCAGCGGACCACCGCTAAGTGGGCAGGTCTTCTGAGCGTACTGGCCCGTAGCGACCAATTGCATGTTCGCTTTGGCGGCGAACTTGGATGGATCTTCGGCGAACTTGCCTGCGCAATTGCCGCAGCAGAAGTAAACGTTGCCGTCCTTGTGCTTGGCCGACTTGGTGGCGATCGCAGCCTTGGGGGCAACGATGCACTTGACGCCTTCGAGCTTGACTTCATCAGCCAACACGGTAACACCGGCAACGCACAAAACGGCGAACGCCGAAAGCAGAAATTTACGAATCATTGTTTTGGACCCTTTGAATGGCACTTGGTACGGGCGATCACGAACCCCGTCAGTGTACGCAGATGGAAACCTCCACGTCAAACCCGACCTAACCGTCAGGAAGCCCAAAGCCCAGGGTGTGCTGGGTCTGACCAGTGGACTGAGGTTGGCAAACGACCGCGTCGCCTCACCCCCGCGGCTCGGACTGGAGCCAGAGCGTGAGGTAGCTGCGAGGTTCCGGAGAGCCCATTCCCAGTCGGTTTGCGAGCTCGAGGACGGCTGATCGGGCCGCTTCGATATCGCCTCGTTGGGCGGCGATCGCCTCGATCTCCACGTGATCACCGACCCGCTCTACGCGATCGAGCGTCACGATCAGCGGGCGTCCCTCCCAGTCCAGCGAGAAGGGGCGACGAACTTTCCGCACCGTTGCCTTTTCTCGAAAACCGAGCGATTCTAGCAGTCGCTGCATCTTTTCACCCCTGGGATCGCCCGGTGCGAGCGGCCATTCGAGTTCCTCACGAGCCTTGATCCCGCCCGGCAGGTAGGGACCTTTGTAGGTCACCCACGCTTCGCACAGAATCCCTTGAGAGGATTTGGAGTCCGCGTCCTGCGACGGGTTGCTGTGCCAGGTGCTGATGCGGCGAATTCGAAGCGCCTCTTTGGTCGCGGCAAGATCGCGCGACGGGTGTCCAAAGTAAGTATCCGCGTGCGATTGAGTCGGCAGGGCGATCGCGCCGAGGGTGAGCAGGGCCGTGAACACAGGATCGTGAGACTGCACTCGGAATTTTTGCTCGACTTCGATCGGCACCGCTGATAGGTCGTCGCTCACCTCGGCTCGCCTCCCGACCCCATCAAATCAACCCTCATCAGCGGCATCGGCGTTCCCTCACTCGTCACCCAGACCTCGCCCTCTGAGTCGAACGCCACCGCCTCAATCTGACGCAAGTTCGGCAATCCATAGCTTTCGGGAAGCGCGCGGTGCCAACCGGGAACGTGGGGGAAGCGAAACGCCTGAAAGTAGTTGACCAAAACGATGGTTCCCCGCTGCGGATCCACATCCATGGCCGTCACGAGCGGAATCGGTACGGTTCCCAAGTAATCGAGAACCCCGACTTCACCCTCGGCATCCGTGGGCTCATCGACGGCGGGCAATCGCGATTGGTAAACCCTAGCGAGCGGCAAGAAGCTTTTGGTTACGAATACGATTTTTCGGTTTTCCAAATCGACAGCAACGGCCTCGCAGTCGCGAGGGCCATCGGGATACCGCAGCCTGAGTGTTTGGAACTGCTTGACCACCGATCTTCCCCGTGGGTCGGGTTCGTCAAAAAGGTAGATCCTGACATGGTCTCGGCTGGCACGATTGTCCCCGACGTCCGCCACGAGTAGTCGCGGTCTACCGCCATCACGATAGGAGGCCATGTCTTCAAAGTCGTTCGCCTGAACCTCTGCCAATGAAGCGACACCGGTCACGTTGCCGCCGCGATCGATCGCAAAAATTCTGGCCGAATCACCCGAATCGTTGTGCGTCCAAAAGATTTCCGGTTGCAACTGCGAGACAGCAAGGCCGCTGCTTTCGGTTATCTCGGATGCCCGAACCAAAATTGGCTCGGCTGCCCAGCTTAGACGCCAGACTCCGCCGTCGAAAAGCATCGCCAAGCAAGCGATCCAAAGGGCGCAAACGGCTTCGATGGGCGGACTGGGTAGAATGTGCCGTTGCCTGCCGTCAGAATTCATCTGACCAGCATGACAAAGTTCGCCCGGAGGAACAACCTTTGGTGCCTACTAGGAAACCGCCCGGCGCGTCGATTGTTCGCCGGAATCACGTTGTGGGAGCCTGACCATCGCCATGAACCGCCATCTCCGACCGGTCGCCTTTTTTCTGCCAGCAGCGTTAACGTTCATCGCTTGCTTGGTTGCTTCCGCGTCGCAAGCGACACAGCCGGTGGTCGATGAGCCCAACGATTCGGTCGCCAAGCGCAAAGGGGTGGTGGTCAAGTTTCACGAAGAGATCACTCCGCTCAGCGGCGCACTGCTCAAACGTCGATTCGCACAGGCCGTGGAGTCGGGGGCCGATGTGGTCATCCTCGATATCGACAGCCCGGGCGGGTACCTGAGCACGACCCTCGAGCTGGTCAAGATGATCGAACAGGCCGAGGGCATCGAGACCGTCGCCTTTATCGAGCGGGAGGCGATCAGCGGCGCGGCCATCATCGCCCTGGCGACCGACCGTATCGTGATGCTGCCGCTGGCAAGGATCGGGGATGCGGGGATGATTGTTCTCGGCGAGGACGCCGCGTTCCGTTATGCCCCCGAGAAGGCACGAAGCCTGCTTGCGCAGCAACTTCGCGACATCGCCACGCGAACCGGACGGCCGCCCGCACTGGCGGAAGCAATGGTCGATAAGGATTTGATCGTTTTCAGAGGGAAGCGGATCGATGACGACACGACGCGATTGTTCACCAATCGTGAGTGGGACGCGCTGGAGAATCCGGCCGAGTGGGAGAAGGGGGCCGTGATTCGCGAGGCGGGTGGCAATGTCTTCTTCATCGCTAACGGCGAGCGATCGGTCGAGTTGGCGGTTGCCGAATTGAACGTCAAGAACCGCGGTGAGTTGGCGGCGGCGCTCGGATTGATCGAACCGATTCCCGTGCTCGAGGCGACCTGGACCGATACGCTCGTTTGGGGACTGAATCTACCGGCCGTGACGGCCGTATTGCTTCTGATTGGAATGATCGCGCTGGTGGTCGAGCTGGGTACCGCGGGGATGGGCCTCGGAGGCTTGCTGTCGATCTTCTGCTTCGGACTTTTTTTCTGGAGCCGCTTTCTGGGCGGGACATCGGGTTGGTTGGAAGTGATGTTATTCGCGATCGGGATCAGTTTTCTGTTGCTGGAGATTTTTGTTATTCCCGGCACCGGTGTCGCGGGCGTTTCGGGTACGGGTCTGGTCCTGTTCTCGCTCGTGATGGCATCGCGTCGCGTCGCGATGCCTGAAAGCGCCCGCGACTTATCGAGCTTGACGATCGACATCTTTACCGTCTTCGCGGCCTTCATCGGCTTCCTCGTTGCCCTGTTCGTACTCACGAATTACCTCGGTGATTTACCCGGGCTCAGTCGCCTGACGCTGGCTCCGCCGAGCGACGACGAATCGGCACCGCCGGTCGCCTCTTTGGCGGGCGAGGCTGCCGCGCTTTCGGCAGGTTTGGATGCAATCGTCATCGGTGACGTTGGGCGTTCGTTGGGGCCGCTGCGACCCAGCGGGAAGATGCAACTGGGCGACTCGATCGTCGATGTGGTCAGCGAGGGTGACTTCATCGAGGACGGTCAAAGCGTCAGGGTGATTGCCAAACTGGGCCCTAAGATCACGGTCCGCCGAGCGTGAGCGGCTGGGTAGTCGTGAGCGACTCGCCATCGAGGTCGGCGTTTGACCTCGCAACCATCCAACGGACCAACTCGGGCGCGGAGCCGCTTCGAGCCATCTGCTCCCGCTGGCGATGCGCCCACGTGGGTTGGTCGTTGATATCGAGGACGTGACGCAGTTCTTTCTCACAACCCAGCCCCGCGGCAACGGGCATCAGTTCGGTCGCCAGCGTGCGTATCGAATCTCGCGCCGGGACAAGCCGGTGGGTGGTGCTATCGACCAACTCGGCGTCAATCCCGTATCGGGCGGCCCGCCATTTGTTCTGTCGGACCATCATCGGATGGCAATCGTGTTGATAGGTACCCCGGTCGATCTCATCGGATAACTTTTTCACGAGGCAATGAATCATCGCGACCCATCCACCGCAATCGCTCAGTGTTCCCGGCATATCGCAGATCCGTACTTCGACGGTGCCAAAATTGTGGTGCGGACGGATGTCCCACCAGATTTCGCGGATCGATTGGATGAACCCCGTCTCAACGAGATGATTGATCAACCACACGTACTCGCTCCAGTTCCGCATGAATGGGGGTAACCCGGCCGTCGGCAAACCCTCCATGACACGGGTTCGCCAGGAATGAAGCCCCGTGTCACGTGCCTCCCAGAACGGGCTGTTGCAACTGGCCGCCAGCAGCATCGGCAAGTACCGCAACATCCGGTCGCAGATCATGACGGCCTTGTCGCCCGAGTCGACACCGACGTGGACATGAAGGCCGAACGTGACCAATTGCCGCGCCGTGTCCTGAAGCAACGATACCAAACCGCGGTAGCGGTCGTTCTCGGTCACCTTTTGCGTCTGCCACGAGGAGAACGGATGCGTCGAAGACCAAAGCAAATCGACGCCCATCGGATCGGCGACACGCCTCAGGATCCGTAGATTATCTCGCAATTGGTCGATCGCCTGACCGACGCTCTGACAAACATCGGTGTTGAGTTCGATGTAGCACTGCATCAACTCGGGTTTGATCGCACCGCGTGTCAAATCGGGCAGGGCATCGAGTAAGGCCTGGCTCGCCGAACGCAGCGCTCCGCTCTCGCGATCAACCAACGCCAATTCGATTTCAACACCCAACGATGGCGTCTTGGACGCTTTGAATTCGATCCGTTGCATGGCTCAGCTGCGAGTTGGCTTAAACAAGGGAGGTGGGAAAGACGAGACGCCCCGGGGCGGACCAGCGAATCACGGCTTGGACCAATACCTCGGTGCCGACCCGCAGCGCCCGTTCATCGATATCGAACATCGGGTTATGAAGCTGGGGGGCCGCGGCCGGTTCGCTGACACAACCCAACCGAAACATGGCTCCGCGCACATGCGGAAGGTAATTGGCGAAATCCTCGCCGCCCATGCTCGGTCGACGAACGGTCTGAACCTGCCGGTCGCCGAGCACCGCACGACCGGATTCGGCCAACAGATCGACCAGCACCGGATCGTTCTTCACCGGGGGCGGTCCCGAATGCCAATGGACGTCAATCTTTGAGCCCGATGCATCAGCAAGTCCGCGAGTGAGCCGTTCGATGTGCCGGATGGTCGCTCCGCTGACCTCGGTGTCGAGCGTCCGCATCGTTCCACGCACGGTGACACGATCGGGGATCACGTTCGAGGCATGGCCACCCTCGATCTGGCCAAAAGTGATCACCACCGGGTCCTGCGAATCGTTGCCCCGAGGCACGAACAAATAGATCGAACTGATCAATTGTGCGGCAATGGCGATTGGGTCGACCGCTTCGTGGGGTCGGGCGGCGTGGGCCCCGCGCCCATGAATCACGATCTCCAGTTCGTGACAATCTGCGGTGAAATCTCCGTGCCGGATACCGATCGTCCCCGCCGCGCGGGACGGATCGACGTGGAGGCCGAGCAAGTCGGTCAACCCCTCGAGCGCGCCGGCTTGTACCATTTCAAGCGCCCCAAGATTGGTCTCCTCGGCGGGTTGGAACAAAACGCGGCACGCCACCGGCCAGGGAAGTTGTCCGGCCCGGTCGAGGTTCACGAGCGTCGTGAGCACACCGAAACCTACCGAGGCGTGCGCGTCGTGGCCGCAAGCGTGCATCACACCGGCTACCTGACTGCGAATCAGGCCCTGTTTTTCGTCTTGAATCCGTAGCGCGTCGATATCCGCGCGGACTCCGATCCGCACCGCAGAGTCACCCACCGATTCACTTCCAGGAGACCGCCCACCCGAAACGAAATCGACCCAGAGGCCGCGACCGCTCGGCGTGACGACCGCTACGAGTCCCTCGCCAGCGATCATGGACGTCAAGTAACGGGTTGTTTGCAGCTCCATACCACTCTGTTCGGGGTACTGGTGCAAGTGCCGTCGGACCTCGCGAATCGCCTCGAACCGCTGTTCCGCGGCCAGGGTCAATGCCTCCGTCCAGCTCGCCGATGCCATCGAAGGCTGCAGACTTCGATCAACCAAGGCAAGCACCTAACCCTTCGCGTCATCATCGAGCGGCTCGATCTCATCGACATCGTCTTCCAAGGCGTCCACATCATCAAGATCATCGATGTCGACATCCTCGACGCCACTGAGCCCAAACTCAGCGCTGATCTCGTCCTCGATTTCGATCTCGTAATCGTCGTCGAGTTCTTCTTCGAAATCGTCGTCGAAGTCGTCATCGAAATCTTCGTCATCGATGTCGTCGAAGTCGTCGAATTCATCCTCGACGTCCTCTTCTTCACCGCCCTCGGTATTCCCCAAGTCCTCATCATCCTCGAAGCCCGATAACTCGGCGGTCGTGGTGATCACGCCACCCACCGGCACACCCGAGTGCGAAACGCGATCCGTGTCGGAATCCGCGTCCGACCACGAAGTCGTCGGATCGACCGGATCCAGCGGTAGTCCGCAGGGCCCCAGCGGGATAGGCCCCGGCAAGCCTTTGTTCTGTTGCGGGCTCGTCCGATCCGGTTCGACGATCGACGGCCTGGCATTCGCCGCCAAGGAAAGGGCGTACGGGGTCGTGACGTAGCCGGATGGGGCGTGCGGACGGGGGAGTAGGACGGTCATGGAAAGGTAGACTCGGGGGATGTTATCGCAGTGGCATCCGACGCAGGTGGTTAGGAAATTCCCGCGGTGCCGTGACGCTGAAGGATCGGGTTTTTGAAGAGAATAGTCGAAATCGCAGCCGAGGTTTAGTGTGCCAATCGGAGACTGTGCCGGTTTTGCGGGCTGCAGAGTCTCTTGGAAAAATAGGGCAAATGCTGCGCCGTTGAGCCTCGCAGCGGATTTCCGGATCCTGAGGCGTGCGTCAGGCCGATCACTAGTAGCATTCGCCCGATACGAATCAACGGGGGCCCGCGACAGCGGGTCACGAGTGACATTTTTCGTCTATCGAAATCGTGGCTGCCGACGCTACAAGCCCAATCGGTACGTTGCGTC
>JBGTCJ010000076.1:0-10153 GCA_041748895.1 Pirellulaceae bacterium | reverse complement strand
CGGTGTTGCGTTCGGATTCACCCAGCCGATCGAAATGCGAGTAGACGAATTGGTTGCGGGTGTAAAGAGCGACGTTGCCGTGCTGCTCTATGGTGACGACCTCCAGTTGCTGGCGAGTCATTCGAAGGAGATCGAAAAGCTGCTGCGGTCGATTCCAGGCGCTGCCGACGTCAAAGCCGACCTGCAATCGAACTTGCAAACCCTCTCGATTCGCCCGAGATGGCAGGATCTCGCGCGCTACGGCATGGATGCGTCGCAGCTACTCCACGCGGTCGAAGCCATCGGCGGACGGCACGCGGGGGTAATCATGGAGGGCCGGGCCCGGTACCCGTTGATTCTCCGCATTCCCGAATCATGGCGTGACGATGCGCAACGGATCGCTCGATTACCGGTCGGCATGGTAGGTGGGCATGCGGTTCCGATGAGCGCGGTAGCCGACGTGGCAATCGAGGAGACGCCGCCGGCGATCGAGCACGAATCCGTGAAACGTCGAACCTTCGTCGCAGCCAACGTTCGCGGTCGCGATGTCGCAAGTTTCGTTAGCGAGGCTCAGAGACGGGTGACGACGGAGATTGCATTGCCACCAGGTTACGAGATTCGTTGGGGTGGCGATTTTGAAAGCCTGCAAACGGCAAGTCGTCGATTGGCGATCATCACACCGATCGTGTTGCTGTTAATTTTCTTGCTGCTACACACTTCGCTCGGTTCGGTCCGATTGGCTCTGCTCATTTTTCTTGCGGTGCCGATGGCGGCCAGTGGCGGGATCTTCGCTTTGGCGCTTCGAGGGATGCCGTTCAGTATTTCGGCGGGCGTCGGATTTATCGCGCTGTTTGGGGTGGCTGTGCTCAACGGATTGGTCTGGGTCAGTGCCGCCGAACGCTTGCGATTGGCCGGATCGGAGATCCAAACACTGGTCGAGACGACCGCCCTATCTCGAATGCGTCCGGTGCTGATGACGGCACTCGTGGCGAGTCTTGGGTTCGCGCCGATGGCACTCTCGACCGGCGATGGGGCAGAAATGCAGCGTCCCTTGGCGACCGTGGTGATCGGTGGGCTGATCACCAGCACACTGCTGACGTGTTTCCTCGTTCCCTCCGTGTACCGTTGGTTCGTGCCTCCAACCATTGCCGAACCAGGGTGAGCTCAGTCGCTCCAGGTGGTGATCGTTTTTCGTTCTTTGACGGGCCACCAGGCTGCGATCGCGTCGGCAAGCTGCTCGACGACCTCGGGATTTTCCGCCGCGAGATTCTGCTGCTCGTGTGGATCGGCGAGGAGATCGAAGAGCTGCGGTCGCCGCTCGGTCCTTGGGTGCGTGCTGGCGTAACGTCCGAGGATGCCGTCGTAAGTGAGCAGCAGTTTCCAGCGGCCTGAGATGGCCCATCGATACAGCAGCGAAGCTTCGGGGTTATCGAGATCGGCAATGTCATGCGCGAAGCTCTCACCGAAGATCGTGTCGCGCTGCAGCGGTGCGCCATCGCGAATAAGCGGCAACAGGTCGACACCCGGCAACTCATCGGGGATCCTCGCTTTGGCGGCGCTAAGGATCGTCGGCACGACGTCAACGCTGCTGGCCAGTTGGTCGTATTTCTGAGGCGCGATCACTCCCGGCCAGCAGAAAAGGATCGGTTGACGCGTTCCGCCTTCGTTGGGCGACTGCTTTGATCGCGGGGCGAAACCTTTCGACTCAGGGTCTTGAATCCAACCATTGTCGCAGATGTAAACGAACATCGTGTTTTCTGATAGCCCCTTGGAGTCGACGTAGTCGATCAGTTGCCCGCACGTCTCATCGAACCATTCGCACATCGCGTAATAATTCGCGACGTGTATCGAATCGACTTTGTCGCGATACTTCGAAAGCAGTCGATCGGGTGGCGTGTGCGGAGTGTGTGGCATGAACGGTGCATACCAAACGTAGAACGGTTTCTCCTCATCAACTGCGTGATCGACGAAATCAAAAATTGGCTGCATCCCTTCTCGCCCGATCTTGAGGCCATCGTCGCCGTGACGGCCACCGCGCTCGGGAAAACCACGCGTCATGCCATGGGTGAAGCCGCCACGACGAAAAGATCCCTCCCACCACTTGCCCGACTGGTGGCTGAGGTAGCCCTGTTCGCCGAGCAATTCGGGTAGCTTGGGAACCCGATCGATCTGACTGATCAACTGTTCTCGCAGCTCCGCATACCGTGGCGAATCCGGCGGTGCGAGCGTGTGTGAAGGGTCATTGCCCGAAATTTTGTGCTGGTGAGCGTAGAGCCCGGAAATCAGCGTCGCCAATGACGGGCGGCAGAGAGCGGTGGGAACGTAACCGCGGGTAAAGACAGCACTTCGCGAGGCCAATCGATCCAGATTCGGCGTCTCGATGATCCGATGGCCCATGAAGCCATAGTCGGTAAACGACTGATCGTCCGAAAGGATGAAGACGATGTTGGGGCGGTCGTCCGCGCCGGCCGTCACCGCGGTCAAAACGCTCGCGAGAAGGATCGTCAGTAAAGATGAGATGAGGGTTAGCGGTCGGCGGATCAATGGAATCGTCATGAAATCGATTGGCTTGGGTGAGACGGGTGAACAAGTGACCGATGGACTTTTGGTTTAGGGATTTTGCCCACCACGGTTTCGGCGAGCGGCTCCCCGCGGCCCCGCGGCGCGGCGGGGTGCGAGTTTCGGCTCAACCAAACCGTCGTCGGGCTGATCCCAAAGCCGATAGGGATCACCCAAACGGCGCATTTCGCTCAAGAGCAGGGCCTCCATCTCCTGCCGCTTCTCTTGGTACGCTGGGTCGTGCGCCAAATTCTTGGCTTCCACCGGCGGTTGATGGCCGGTCACCGTAACGACCGCGGCTTGATGATGGTCGTCTAAAAATTCGTACGGATTCTCCGCCAGATTGAACAACTGAGTTTCTCGCACTTCGCCATCCAGCGCGTCGTACTTGATCAATTTCCAATCACCGCTTCGGACCGCTCGGATCCCCGGTTTCGTACCACCACTGTAGGTGCCATAGAGCAGATCGCGAACCGTTTGGCGGTTCCCCTCGAGGACCTCGCGAAAGCTGAGTCCTTCGTTGGTGGCGGGGACATCGATCCCAGCCAAATCGCAAAGCGTTGCGACGACATCGAGCAGATAAATGTTTCCTTTCGCGCGAGCAGCCGCCGGGATCCCGGGACCCATCGCGATAAACGGCACCCGCCAGGTGTGTTCGTAAAGATTCTGCTTGCCCTGCAATCCGTGTCTGCCGATCGCCATCCCATGGTCGGACGTGTAAAAGACGTAGGTGTTGTCGAGTTCGCCCATCGCCTGCAACTTTTTCAAGACCCGATCCACTTGCTGGTCGATCGACTCGCTGCAAGCGAATTGGCGACCGATCTCATTGCGAATCGTGGCTTCGTCGCGTCTCTCCCATACGCCCTGAACCGTCGTTTCATCGCGCAGTCCAGGATGCCCGTGATGAAAGGGGTGTGCCGGGAGGTAGTTGACCGGAAGCGCGGGGGCATCCGGATTGGAAGGCGGGATCGATTCGGGGTCGTGATGATTGACCGCGCCGTACTTCGCGAGCAGATCATCCGGGGCGTCACGAGGATCGTGAGGATGGGAGAAGCCGAAGTAAATCAAGAATGGCGTTTTGTCCTCCTCGACTTCTCGCTGATGGAGGTATTCGAGAACTCGTTCAGCGTGCCAGGGGCTGCCGCTCTCAGGCGTCGGACCGCGTTTCATAGCATCTTTGCGAACCGTGAACTGTTGATTCGCGGCCTCATAACTGTTGCCGGTCTTGCAGGTCCGCATCGTGCGGTAACCAGCCCGATTGAAAATAGCGGCCAGCGTATTCACTTCCAAATCCGGTGGGCAGACCTCGCGGCCCGGCGCGGACGGTGCCGTGGGTAAGTGCCAAACGGTTCTTCCGCTCATCACCATGTGCCGCGACGGTGAGCAAACGGCACCCACGTAGGCACCCATGTGGTAAGCGCCGTCAATCGTCATCCCCGACGCGGCGATCGAGTCGATCGTCGGCGTGTCGAGGGACGACCGGGGCTCGTAGATTTTCAGATCAAGCGGTGATTGGTCATCCACGATGATGAAGAGAAAGTTGGGCCTCTTCGGAGCGACTGCTGGTGTTTCATCCGCTAGAGCGCAGGTCGCAGCGATCCATGGCAGGTTGAATCCGAGGATCAAGACGCCAAGGGGAAGTGAATTCAATATCATCCGACGCGCAGTGGCCGCTTTCATGGGGTTTGCCTTTGAGCACGGGTTGGTTGAGCACGGCTTCGCTGCGCGCTGGGTTTCGGACGAACGTCCGGGCGAAGGGTCGACCGGTATTCCCAGCGATCTGCCCATTCAGCGAGATAAGGCGCGTACCTCGGGTCCTCCGACCAGGAAATCGATGGCGTGTCGGGCGGATTCAACACACCCTCGGGATAATCTTTTCCTTCAAAACTTGCCGACACCGAGTCGTTCCAGGCGATCAATTGGTCTCGCAATTTGACGAACAACTCGGGATGGCTCTCGCGCAGGTCGTTTGACTCGGTCGGGTCGGCGGCTAAGTCGTAGAGTTCGAAAGATCCGTCGGCGATCGCTTGGGATAGAATTTTGTGGTCGTTATCGATCAAGGCTGCTCTTCCTTGCCACCGAAAACCGATCGGTTGATTCCGCCTGGCGATCTCTTGATCGAAGAGTCCACGGAGGCTGATCCCATCGACGGGCGAGACCATTTCGCTCGAAGCGATCCCCACGATTTCCGCAACGGTCGGGAACAGGTCCGTGGTGCACGCTGGAAATGACGTGACTCGAGGCTGATCGATCACACGAGGCCACTCGATAATCGCGGGCACTCGCAAACCGCCCTCAAAAATGGTTCCCTTGTTACCACGCAGGCCACCCGTGGTGTCCGGCGTGATCTTGGGCAAACCTCCATTGTCACTGCAGAAAACCAACATGGTGTCGTCGGCAATTTCGAGCTCGCGCAAACGACCGCGCAAGCTACCGATGCTGCGGTCCATCGCGACCAGTTCGCCATGGTGATTGAGCGAATCTTCATCGAGTTCCGAAAAGTCTTTCCCATCCTCTGGGAGGGCTCGAAAGGGGGCATGGGGAGTGCCAAACCAAACGACCGCGAAGAATGGGTGTCCCGCCGTCGTGGACTTCTCGATAAAACGGATGGCCTCAGCCATCGCCACTTCGGATGAGTCGCCTTCGAATTGCTCGAAATTTCCTTCCCGGCTCATCAACGGATTGATGTCAAAAAAATTGCTGGTGCTGACCCAGTGATCGAAACCGAATACACCCGGTCCGTAGGGATCATCGGCGAACAGCGGCACTCCAGGACCCTTTCGCGCGTTGAGGTGCCACTTGCCAAAGTGACCTGTCGTGTATCCCGCTTTTTGCAACGCTTGGGCGACGGTCTTTTCCTGCAGTCGTAGGGCGTAACCATGGCTGAGCGTACCGGAGCGGTCATTGGATCGACCCGTCAGGACCGTTGCGCGAGTTGGCGAGCAAACCGGTGCGCCCGCGTAGAAGCGATCGAAACGAAGTCCACCCGATGCCATCGCATCGAGGTTGGGCGTCGCCAGAATCGGATGTTTGTAATAGCCGGTCTGGCCCCATCCCATATCGTCGGCCATCACGAAAATGATGTTGGGACTTTCGGCCGCGTCGACAACGCCGGCGGCTGTCACCGCTAGCGCGCAGCCGGCAACCGCTTGGAGGAGCGTGAAGAGTTTCATCGGAGCTAGCCGTGTGGGGGTGGGCTGTGGGGGTGAGCGGTCGGCGGTTGAGGCGGGAGGCGGCGACGACCGCTGAGGGAAAAAAAGTTTAGGGAAAAGCATTCCGACCCGGCGAGGAGCCTCAGGGCGTCAACGCCCCTGAACAATTCCTACCGATGTCGTTCGGACCCGACCATTAAAACCGGCCGGACGTGCGTGTGCAACCTTTTGGGGTGACACGTCAAACGGTAACCAAAACGGATCTGTCAATTCCTGCCGAAACGTCGACCTCGCCACCTGAATCCAGCCGCACGATGCCATCAAAGTGGAGAGGCACCTTCCGATGCGTCCTTCGAATCGCTGCCCCGAGGATCGACCTTGAGGCTGGCCAAGTAGGCCACCAAGTCCCGCAACTCTCTCGGCGTCATATAAGTCACCAGTTCTTCTGGCATCGCCGACTTGCCTCGTCTGCGAGCGACAACCGTCTCCTTCTCGATTCGGATCCTCGACCCGTCGGCCGCGATCAGCTCAATCGTTGTCTCGTTTTCACTTTTGATGATGCCCGTAAAGATTTGCCCGGCGTCATCGGCAATCACGGCCGTTTCATAACCTTGTGCGATCGCGGCATCGGGAAGGCAGATGGACTCGAGAAGGTAACGCCGGTCGCGCTGGGCACCGATCGTCGTCAACACGGGGCCAACCTCACCCCCGGTGCGACCAACGCGGTGGCAGCGAACGCACGACAACTGGGTCTTTTGAAATATCTCTGCACCGCGGGCTGCATCACCCCCTTCGAGCGACGACGACCATTTGGCAAGTGGATCGGCCTTTTCCCGTTCAGCCTGATGAGCGGCAAGCGCCTCGGAGAGCCCAGGGTCAACCCAATCCCCAGCGGCTTCCAGAAGGTTAAGCGTGGTGTCCGCAGCGATCTTGTCTCCAGCCAAAAAATCCTTCAAACCGCCAACGATCGCGTCACGGGCAGCCTGTGAGTCAATTTTCGCCAACCGATCCCAGGCGACTTGTCGTTCGGCCATCGATTGACTGTTGGTCGCGATCTGCAGAGGCAACACGGCGGCCGCGGGATCGAGCTCCGAAAGCACTTCGAGCGCTGCGATTCGCAAACGCGGCTGAGACGCCGAGATCAACTCGACCGCGATCGGCTGGGCGGCCGCGGGCATGATACGAGCCAACGAGCCGAGTGCGGAGGCGCGCCCTTCGGGTCGCAGGTTCTTGTCGGTCACCCTTTGCTGAAGGAACGGCGCGACCTCGGTTAGGCCGAGTTCAGCGGCTAGGGAAACGGCCGCCTCACGGACGTCGTCGGCGTTGCGTAGCATTTCGGGGAGCACCTTCGACAGCGCCACCGCGGCCACGGACGAGGGCCGCTGGCCGACGGGACGGTAATCGCCAAGCACGCGGTCGAGCGGTTCGTTCGCCGCCCATGACTCGAGCATGCCAACGGCTTCGAGTCGTAGTGGCACGGACGCGACCGGTCGAGCTGCGAATGCCGCAAGCTCGGCCGCCTGCTGCGGCCCTCCGAGTCGAAAATTAGCGTTGAGCACACGACGCATCACGGCGTCATCTTCGATCGGCTGGGTGATCCGCTTGGCGAGCGCGGTCGTGGAAACCGGAAGCGGTAGGTCGTGGATCGCTCGCGCGGCCTCTTGAATCACGAGCGGCGACGGGTCATCGAGGAACTCGGCAATGGATTCACTCGCCATTCGCCGCAGCGCCACGACAGCCGCTCGGCGGACCGAAAGGTTGGTGTGTTTCCTGAGCGACGCCACCGCTTTGACATCTCCCGTCGAGGACAAAATCATCACCCCCGCGTGACGAATCATCGGATCACGATTGTCGTTTCGTTCCAGCATCGCGACGGCGGCCGGGAAGGCGTTAGCGTCGCGTGCGCCGCCGCGGAGCAATCGCGCCGTGGTCAATGAGGCGTGAAGCCGAACTCGCGGGGCGGGGTCTTCCAGCAGCGGCAACAACGTTGAGACTGTTCCCGCCACGCTGCCGTAGGCGAGCGTCTGTGCGGCGGCGGCCCGGACCGCTTCGTGGTCATCGCGAAGACATGGGGCGAGCGCCGCATGAATGGTTCCCGACGCGATGCCAGACGCCTCGTTGGTTCGCCGCAGGATCTGGCCAAGTCCCCAGATGGCGTGTTGGCGAGCAAACGAGTTCAAAGCCAAGTCGTTTGCGACGGCAATCAAGGAATCGACATCGCCACGGCGAGCGAGTTCCCACTGCGATTCGTTGCGGACTCGTCGATCGCGATGACGGAGTTGCTCCATCAGCGTTTGAACGGGGAGGCTCGCCCAATCGGAAGCCAGGATTGCGGCGACCTGCCGGGCGGAATCCGAATCGAAGTCGGGGCCCGTTAGCCGATACAGCCGCCCTTTTCCGAGGCCCTCCCAGCCATTGACCCAGTCGCTAACCCATAGAGCCCCATCGGGACCGAACATCAGATCGGTTGCCAGCACGCCCCAAATCGGTTCGGCACTCTCGGCAAGTCGGTAGAACGCGCCATCATGTTCAAGACGAAACGATCGGATCCCACTGTTGGTCGGCCCGCCTCGAAAGTCGCACAGCAGAAACTGACCGCGGACCGAGTCGTCAACGCCGGTTCCCGGATCGAACGCGAACCCCGATGGACCGTCAGCGAAATTGGCGATCGGCGGCACGATGTACGCCGGTTGCTCCTCGTGGAGAGGATGCCAGATCTTTTCTCGGTTGAAGGGTCCGCGATCCGTGAGGTACTGGTAGTGCATCCGCCACCCCGAGTCACCACCTTCGACGATCTGGACCAGCCGCGCGCGATCGCCGCTGTCGCTGTTGTTGTCCCCCGTGAAGAGGTCTCCGAAGTCATTGAACGCGAGCTCCTGGGGATTCCTGAGCCCCGTGGCGACCACCTCCAAAGAGGAACCGTCGGGCTCGCATCGAAATACGGCACCGGACGACGCGTCATTGAGCACCCGCCCCGACTTGGTTGTCACGTTGTATCCACGATCGCCGATGCTGAAGTAAAGCCGGCCATCGGGGCCCATGATCAATCCATGCAGGTCATGCCCTCGAAATGCCACACGCACACCATAGCCATCGCTCAACACCACACGCTCATCGGCCTTCCCATCACCGTTTGCGTCAACGAGTTTCCAAAGCTTCGGGATGCAGGTGAAGTAGACGTCGTTTCCGCGGGCGAGCACGCCAGCCCCCGTGCCCTCCTCGAGCCGATTGAATCCGGATGCGAACACGATCGACTCATCGGCGCGTCCATCACCGGTCGTGTCACGCAGCCGCCGAATCCGATCATCGTGCTGGGCGTAAGTGATCGCGGCGTCGCCGAGCAACCGCTTGTGATAATCGATTCGATCCTGAACGGTCTGGGCGGCAAGGTCCGCCAGCAACCAGTTCTGGTCGTGGGCACGGTTGTCGGTCACGCCGCGGCTTTGACGAAAGGTTTCGCAGACGAAGACTCGACCGTGGGCATCCACGTCGAAAGCGACGATGTTCGCCACATCCGGCTCGGATGCAAACAATTCGAGGCTCCAACCTTCGGGCAATCGGATCGAAGCCATCGCCTGTCGAGCTTCGTCCGATGCCTCTTCCACCGTCGGCTGAGTCGGTGGCGGAGTCACAAAATCGGCGGCCACTGTGCCATGAAGACCACCAAATGCTCCACAAACCCAAGGAGCAAAAACAACGAACGCGACAGCAATCAATCGATGACTGGGCGAGATCCGAACGGACGCAAATGGCATAATGAGCAGATGGACAAACGGGAATGGTTATGGCGGCCGACGACTGAATCTGAAAATTGTACTTCAAATGACTGACCCGATCACCGCGCGCCCCTCCGATGAATCGCCTTGCGATCCCCTGCCATTGGAGAGACTGGGAACTCCTGCGGGAGAGACTTCGACGACGCGCAAGGGGTCGCCTTTCGCCGAAGAATCCGCCGAGCCGCTCGCGCAGAATACGTTGACGGCGGAGGCCGCCAAAGCAGCCACGGCAATGCTCGTGGTCTTCGGCGTGACCGCGGCCTATTGGTTTCCCGAGGGTGTTCCCGCGATCTCACTGCTGGGTTGTGCCGTGGCGATTCTAGCGATCGGCGTACCGGGACAGCGGATCGCACTGGTCTGCCTCGCGATTCACGCTTCGTTAACGGCTTGGGTGTTGACTCAGCGGTTGTGAGGTCTCTCAGCGTGTAGCGCGAGCCTTCTGCCAGAGCGCGTATTCGATCAGCGTGATTCGTCCGTCCTGATCCGCATCGGCCGCTGAGGGGTCCATCAGCATTTGTTTCCATTCGTCAGGCGTCAGAACCCCATCGCCGTTGGTATCATTGCGGCTAAAGATTTTCTGCGTGTAGGACATCGTTTTTTCATCGATTTGTCCGTCATCCACCACGGATCCGACGGCACCTGATGCAGTGGGTTGTTGCATCCGTGACGCGGACGAATCTCGCGAGG
>JBGTCJ010000075.1:0-14942 GCA_041748895.1 Pirellulaceae bacterium | reverse complement strand
TAGGGAACATTGACGGGAACGTTGTAGGTGACAGTGCGGGTCCGCGTTTCGGGAACGTTGACCGTGTACGTTTGCGTGCGGCTTTCGACCGAAGCGACGCGTCGTGAAACGTTCCTCATCCGCTCTCGCGTTTCCTGAACGTAACTGGTGGTCGGAACCATTCTCGTTTCAGTTACGTACTGAGACTGCATCACCGTTCGCGTCTCGTAACTGACTTCAGGTCCACAGGCCGCACCCCCGGAGGTAGAGGCGTAAGTGGTGGCCCCGCTGCAGTCGGCGCCGGTGTCGCAACCGCCGCAGCTTCCGCAGCCGGCGTCGGCACTAGCGACTAAACCGAGCGTCGCAAAAAGGCCGAAGGTGAGTGAACAAAGGGTGTTTCTCATGTCAAATTGTCCTCGTGAAAAGTCGAGCGGGCAGCACGGCGCAGGGAGCGAATGCTTGGAGTTTATTGCCTAGGCAAAATGGGGTGTGTGCCTAGGGTGTAAGGTTACGCGTCCCCCACCCCCTGTCAATCAGCACCTGAACAAGTTGGCAGGTTTTCCTCTCCGCCGTACGCCGCTGAAGCCGCGCTCACAAGTCTTCGCGACGCGTTTCGCGATAGCGTTACAGCCCCCCTCGATGCAGCCGGGACGTTGATTGCTGAATTGGGGTTGGTGGAAAATCTGTTGATGTCAGCCCAAGCGATGAGCTTGCTGAGGGTCGGCAGATATTCTCGGCTTCGGCGAAAGGAAGCGGCTGCCACTTGGCCAACGAAGCCGCTAGTTCGCACGGCGGCGCAAATCAGAGCCCGCGCATCGTCCCGGTCGAGCTAGCAAACCGGTCGGCCTCGATCCCCATTTTCTGCAGCATGCTGACGAACAGATTGGGTAGCGGGTAATTGTCTCTTTGATCGAATGCGAGGTGAGCGCCGTGATCGAACCCGCCGCCCGCGAGAACGACCGGGAGGTTCGTCGTGGTGTGCCGATTGGCGTCGCCGAAGTTACTTCCGTAAACCACCATCACCTGCTGGAGCAGCGAGGTGCCCGCCTCTGAGGCGCCCTTGAGGTCAGCAAGCAACTCTGCGAGCAGCCTCATGTGCGCGCGGTCGATCGCCTCGAGCTGCCTCAACTTGCTTTCGCTCTGTCCGTGATGCGAGAGGTTGTGATAGCCGTCGGTGATGTCTTCTCCCTCGACATGGATGGTCGGCGAATTGTTGCTGTCCAGCAGCAGGGTGATCGCTCGGGTGGAGTCGGTTTCGATGGCAAGGCGAGCCATGCGGTACATCAGACGGGTCTTCTCGACGTAGTCGCTTCGGTCCGCCGGGTCACTGGGGATCGGCGTCATGGGCAATGGTTTGGTCCTGGTTTCCCATTGTCGCGCCTGGGCCATTCGTTGCTCAACGTCTCGCACGGCCGTCGTGAACTGATCCATCCGATCGCGATCGCCGGCACCCAGTCGCTTGTGAAGCGATTGGGCCTGATCGGCAAGGCTGTCCATGATGCTTTGACCCAACTCGAGTCGCCGCACCTGTTGTTCAACTTCGTCGGGAGTGCCTTGAAGGAACAGTTTCCGATAAACGGCCGCGGCGCTATCCTCACAAGGGATGAGCACACCGCCCTCGGTCCAGGAAAGACTTCGCCGCCCTTCCTTCGCGTTGACGCCGAGCGTTAACGACGCGAATCGCGTCTGATGCCCCACCTGCATGGCGATGTACTGGTCGAGCGAGATCGAATTTCGGAACCCGCCACTGCCGGGGTGCGGTGCTGCCGTGAGGAAGGAGACGTCCGAGGAATGGGACCCATCCACACCCGGGTGAGACACGCCGCTAAAGACGGTGAAATCTTCACGAAATTCGGCAAGTTCTTGAAGGTACGGCGACAGAGCGTAGTGGCGGCCAGCGTCGGAGGGGAAGAAGTGGGTGGGGAGCACGCCGAGGTTGTTGCAGATCGCGATCATCCGTTTGGGCGGCTGAGCCGACTCGCTACCCGCCAGCGACCGCTTCGAAAAAGCCGGCGTCATCGCGTCCAGCAGAGGCAACGCAAGGGCGACACCCGTGCCTCGCAGCAGTTGTCGGCGATCGAGTGATCGTTGGCGGAAGGTCGTTGGCTGGACATTGGGATTCATCGGGGTCACTCCGGGTCTGAAAACGCGTTCTCGAGCAGACGATTGCTGACGACAGCGTCTCACTTGTGCAGAAACAATTGACTTTGGGCAACGGCGTGGATCAACGTTCGCACCCCGTAGTCGCGATCGGATGCCTGGTCGAGCATTGCCTCGATTTCATCGCGATCGGCAAACGTGATCGGGGCGCCGGTCGCGTAAACCATCAGACGCTGAAGCAGGTTTCGCGCCAACTGCCGCGGGTCAGACACGAGAATTCGTTTGAGCTCGACAATGTCCTCGAACTCGCGACCATTCGCCAAAACTCCCCGGCAATCGACACTTTGCGCGAACCGAAACTTAAACGCGTGCCCGTTCTTTCCGATCCCTTCGACCGGATCGCCTTGGTCGCCAACGGCTCGATAACGATCGCGATAGCCGCCGGCCACATCAAAACTTTCGAGGGCGAAACCGGCGGGATCGAATTGGCGGTGGCAAGCGTTGCACGAATCGATCGCTCGATGCTTATCCAATTGCTCGCGAATGGTCTTGGCACCTCGAATGTCTGGTTCAACGGCTGCAACACCCGAGGGAGGCGGCGGGATCTCGAGCCCGAGAATTCGCTCGGCGATCCAGGCGCCTCGAATGACCGGCGAGGTGGTTGTCCCATTGGCGGTCACCCGCAGCACACTAGCCTGAGTCAGCAGGCCGCCACGTGGCGATCCCTCGGGAACGGCGACTCGCCGTAAACCCACCCCTTCGACACCCGGAATCCCGTAGTGGTCGGCAAGTCGCTCGTTAACGAAGACGAAGTCGGAGTCCACCAGATGTCGGACAGGCAAGTCGTGATCGATCAACTCGCGGAAGAACGCTTGAGTCTCCAGGAGTGATGACTCGGTGAGCAGTTCATCGAGGTAATAGTCGGGGTAAAGCTCCGCATCGGGCGTGTTGGCGTTGATGTCGCGAAGGTCCAACCAGTAGTCGAGGAAGGCCCGAACGAATCGATCGCTGCGGGAATCGTCCAGCATGTTTTCGACGGTCGCACGGATCCTTCGCGCTCGATCCTCCGGTGTGATTTTCGATTCTTCCTCGGCCGATACTTCGCCTGAAGTCGGCTCCGCCAAACTCGGCCCGTTCCAAAGAAAATAGGCCAATCGTTGATGAACGTCCCGATCACTCAACGGGCCCGGTTGGGCATCCAAGTAAAGGAAATCAGGCGAGCAAAGCATCGCCGCCACCGCGTACACGAGGGATTCGGTGAAGTCATAGCCCAACGCCTTGGCCTGCCCGTACAGATCGACAAACGGCGCCACCGAAGTGGGCGAGATCGAGTCATCGACGACCGCTCGCCGATAGATCGAAAGCAACAGACGCTCCGCGTCCGCCTGCGGGTTTTCCGACAACGCCTTGACGTCGCCGCCGGCAGTGACCTCAAACGGAAGGTCCGCGAAGATTGCCCGATAACTCTCCGGCGGCCAGGTGTCGTGCAGAGGGCCTTCGATTTCGAGCCAGTTCATTGCGAAACCTGGAATCCCCTCGCGAGTCGCCACCGGGTTGCCTGCCCATCCGGGGCGGGTCCTTACCAGCCTCGCCGCATCGGGGCGAATTCCCTCGCCTTTCTTCAACGCGACGACGCACTCAAACACGGTCGGATCGGGCTGCGAATCAAACGTGGTCAACCAGCGACTATCGCCGCTTGGTGCCAAGGCGTAGAGCGTGACCGGCTCGGAACGATTGCCAGCCAAAGCGACAGTCCGGTCCGGTCGCCACCACTCCCGTTTCCCGCCGGTCAGCCCATGGTCATCACCAGCATCGGCACCACCGGGGCCAGCACGAAATGTGTAAGTTTTGAAGCGAAGTCGGTACTCACCATCGGCGGTCGCTGCAACCTGAGTGAAGTCGTATTTGGTTGTCGCGCTGTAGGTGCCGCTAAACACGCCCATCGCCTCCCGTTCACGCTTGTCCGGATCGTCCGCTCCGACAGTCATCGGCTGCGTCCCGCGAATCACATCGGGCTCGGGCTCGAGGTCAACTAGCGGCATAATCGATCGCAACGCGGCGGTTTGCCCGAAGCGGTATCGGAGGTAATTCTGCATCATCGGTTCCTCGCGAGCGTAGGACTTCCGCGTCTCGGTTGGATGTGCGGCGGCCTGTACCGCCCGGTGAACCGCATCACGGGCGGTCTCGAGATAACGGGTCATCTGCACGTGCGAGACATCGAGGCGTTCGCCGATCTTGTTGAACAGGTGGTCGACGGCGTCCTCGGGTAACGAATCCGCGACCTGCAACCACGGGGCCGAGAGCAGTTCCCTGAGGGCGTTTTCGTATTCCAAGCGATTCAGCCGGCGGACTTTCGCGCGGCCCGTCGCATCGATTCGTTGTCGATCCACACGCACCAGTGCACTCGCGAGCTGATCGAGCCATTGCCGCGCATCGGATCGCCAGACGGGGTCCTGATCGCCACGCAGCCCCTGGTCGTCTGCTTGATCCACAGCGATCGGGACCGCGATGCCCGTATCCGGCGGGGGCATCTCACCGGCGCGAACCCGATCGTGGATCAAAACCCAGCGATCAAAGGTTTTTTTCTGATCCAAATCGAGTCCGAGAGCGTCGAGGTCCAAGCCGCCTTCTGCAGCATCACCGCTATGGCAGTCGATGCAGTGCGACTGGACGAAGCGGAGTAGCTCCTGCTGCGACGCGGCCGCGGGCTGTTGAGCCCAAACCACGGTAACGGGCAGGGAGGCCGAGAACGAGCCAATCGCGGTCAAAAGAAGCCAAAATCGGGTCATGTCAGGGTGGGTCATTGTGGCCGACCGAGCGAAGTGCATTGGCTCGGGGCGTGGGGGTTGGGGCGTGGAGATTGGCGGGAGGGCTGGCGCACAGCAAGGTGGGGCAGAGACCGCTGATGCGCTGGAGACATTGTACACGGCAGCCGACACCGGACCAAACCTGCTACATTTTGCAGACGTCGTCCCCGTTGATTGCTCGCCCTTAACTTCTAGCGATTTTTATCAGCCAAAATGTCGATCCGTCCGATTCGAAAACTGCTCGCCGCCAATCGCAGCGAGATCGCCACGCGTGTGTTTCGCAGCGCCACCGAACTGGGAATTCGCACGGTTGCGATCTACTCCCATGAGGATCGTTACGCACTTCATCGGTTCAAAGCCGACGAGGCCTATCAGATTGGTCGAGCGGGCGAACCAATCCGCAGTTACCTCGATATCGAGGCGATCGTCGCGATCTGCAAGCAACATGAAGTGGACGCCGTTCATCCGGGATATGGATTTCTTTCGGAAAATCCGCAGTTTGCTGCCGCTCTCGCCGAGGCGGGTATTCGATTTGTCGGGCCAAGTGTCGCCGCGCTCGAATCGCTGGGCGACAAGACGCGGGCGAGAAATCTCGCCGAGGCGGCCGGCGTTCCGGTGCTGGGAGGAACCCAAGCCGCGATCACCGATGTCGCTGAGGCGGTCGAGATCGCCAAATCGCTTGGCTTTCCGGTGATTCTCAAAGCCGCTAAAGGGGGTGGAGGACGCGGCATGCGGGTGGTGCAAACCGCCCAGGAGCTGCCCGCCGCTCTTGAGCAGGCCCAGCGAGAATCGCTGACGGCGTTCGGCAGCGACGAGGTGTTCGTCGAAAAATTTGTCCAGCGTGCGCGACACATTGAGGTGCAACTGCTGGGTGATTCTTGCGGCAACTTGGTTCACCTCTACGAACGCGATTGCAGCGTTCAGCGTCGACACCAAAAGGTGGTCGAGATCGCGCCCGCGCCAAACCTGCCCGCATCGATTCGCGACCAGCTCTGCGACGCGGCGCTGCGGATCGGCCGCGAGGTCCGCTACGACAATGCCGGAACCGTTGAGTTTCTCTACGACGTCGACGCGCGGCGTTACTACTTCATCGAGGTCAACCCGCGAATCCAAGTTGAGCACACGGTTACCGAGGAGGTGACGAACATCGATTTGGTGCGCTCGCAGATTTTGGTCGCCATGGGCCATGCCTTGAGTGATGAGACGATGGGTCTGCCGCCACAGAGCGAGCTTCGCACCCACGGGTTCGCGATCCAGTGTCGCGTTACGACGGAAGATCCGGAGAACGGATTTCGTCCCGACTATGGGCGGATCAGCCACTACCGCTCGGCCGCGGGTCTTGGGATTCGACTGGATGCCGGTAGCGCGTTCAGCGGCGCCGTCGTCAATCCCTTCTACGACTCGATGCTGGTCAAGGTCACCGCGCGAGGGCGTTCGCTCAAGGAAGCCGCGACACGAATGGACCGGTGTTTGCGCGAATTTCGGATTCGCGGTGTCAAGACGAACATCCCCTTCCTCGTGCGGATGGTCAACCACGAAACGTTTCTCGCCGGCGAAGCGACTACACGGTTAATCGATCAGACGCCCGAGCTGTTCGAATTGCCTCGGCGGCGGGATCGTGCGACCAAGATGCTTCGATTCCTCGCCGAAACCATTGTCAATGGCAATGACTTGGTTGCCGGTCGCCCTCGAGCGTCCCGCGTCGACCCCGCGCCGCTGCCATCGTGGGACACTGCGAAGGGGCTGGTTGCGGGAACCCGCGATATCTGGAAGAAGGGTGGAATCAAGGGATTGGTCGATTGGATCGAGCGGCAAAACGGATTGCTGATTACCGACACAACGATGCGCGACGCCCACCAATCTCTGTTGGCGACTCGGGTCCGCACCGATGACATGCTTCGCATCGCTCCGGCTTACGCTCACCTGACACCTCAATTCTTTTCGCTCGAGATGTGGGGTGGGGCGACGTTTGACACGAGCATGCGATTCTTGAAGGAATGCCCCTGGCAACGGCTCGCCGACCTTCGCGAAGCGATCCCGAACATCCTGTTTCAGATGTTGCTGCGTGCGAGCAACGCCGTGGGTTACACCAACTATCCCGACAACGTCGTACAACTGTTTGTCCGCGAGGCGACGGCAGCCGGGATGGACATCTTTCGAGTGTTTGACGCGCTCAACTGGGTTCCGAACATGCGCGTCGCCATCGACGCCGTGCTCGACTCGGGAGGAATTTGTGAGTCGGCGATTTGCTACACCGGCGACCTGCAGAACCCCAAGCGAACCAAGTACGACTTGAAGTACTACGTTTCGCTGGCGAAGGAACTCGAAAAAATGGGTTCGCAGGTGCTCGCGATCAAAGACATGGCCGGACTCTGCAAACCGACAGCCGCGCGAATGCTCGTTCGGGCGCTGCGTCAGGAGATCTCGATACCGATTCACTTTCACACGCACGATACGGCTGGAACGCAGGTCGCTTCGATTCTGGCAGCCGCTGAGGAAGGTTTGCCGATCGCCGACGCGGCGCTAGCGCCGCTTTCGGGAGGGACGTCGCAGGTCAATCTCAACACGTTGGTCGAGGCGTTGCGATTCACACCGCGGCAAAGCGATCTCGATACCGAATCGCTCACCCAATTGGCCACCTACTGGCACGCGGCTCGAGAGTTCTACCTCCCCTTTGAAAGCGTTTCGTTGGCGGCAACCGGCGACCTTTACGAGCACGAGATGCCTGGCGGTCAGTACACCAATCTCTTCCAACAGGCACGGGCCCTTGGGTTGGCAGATCGTTGGTCAGAGGTTTGCAAGACCTACGCCGACGTCAACCGGATGTTGGGGGACATTGTGAAAGTGACTCCGACGAGCAAGTCAGTCGGCGACATGGCTCTGTTCATGGTTGCCGGCGGGCTGAGCGCTGAGGATGTCCTTCGTGGCGACAAGCCGATCGATTTTCCCGCGTCGGTCATTGACCTCGTGGCCGGCCGGATGGGTCAGCCGCCCGGTGGGTTTCCTCAGCGAATCATCGATGTCGTATTGAAGGGTGAACCGCCGGTGCTTGGACGGCCCGGCGAGTCGCTGCCACCGGTCGATATCGAATCGGCCCGCTCGACCGCGTCCGAGTTTCTCGATGAGCCGGCGAGCGATGCCGAAACGGCCAGCTACATCCTCTACCCAAAGGTCTTCACCGACTTCGCCAAACACCTTCGCCTGTATGGCGAGGTCAGCCGACTGCCGACGCCCAATTTTCTTTACGGACAGGCACCCGGTGAAGAAATCGCGGTCGATATCGAGCGGGGCAAACGGCTGATCATCAAGTACCTGACGACGGGCAACGCCCACCCCGACGGGACGCGGACCGTCTTCTTTGAATTGAACGGTCAGCCCCGCGAAGTGACGGTGATTGACCGTTCGCTCGAACCCGAGAAAAAAGCGGCGATCAAGGCCGATCCGGAGAACGCGATGCACGTCGGTGCGAGCATGCCGGGGATGGTGTTCCACGTGGCGGTCGGTGAAGGCGACGCGGTGAAGACCGGTCAGAAACTGGTGGTGCTCGAGGCGATGAAGATGGAGACCACGATCAATGCGCCGCTAGATGCCGTGATCGCCAAGATTCATGTCAGCAACGGCACGCAAGTCGAATCGGGCGACCTATTGGTGACCTTGCGCGCCCCGATCGCTTGATCCGTCGCGCTGCCGCGCGTCCAGCCCGGGCGAAGTCCACTGCGTCTGGTTGGTCTGTCGGCTAAGCTAGGCAACTCTAGCGGCACGATCACGCCTACGTGCCGATACGCACTCCAAAATGTCGCCCGAGCACCATGAAAGCCGCCGAAGCCACGCAGTATTTCTTTGACGCCGCCGCCGACCGCCTGGAGTTGTCCGCACCGGTCCGCGAAACGTTGCTAATGGCGCGGCGTGAGGTGCAGGTTCAGGTGACGATCGAACGGGATAACGGTGATCTCGCCACGTTCGTCGGGTTCCGCGTCCAGCATGACAACAGTCGCGGGCCGATGAAGGGCGGATTGCGATACCACCCGGAGGTCAATCTCGACGAGGTCAGGTCACTGGCTAGCCTGATGACTTGGAAGACAGCCGTCGTCGACCTCCCCTACGGCGGCGCGAAGGGGGGCATCGGGGTCGACCCACGCTCGATGTCGGTGCGTGAGCTCGAAAGATTGACTCGCGCTTTTGTCGATCAGATCCACGATATTGTGGGGCCCGACACCGATATTCCCGCCCCCGATATGGGTACGGATTACCGAGTGATGGGTTGGTTTCGCAACCAATGGGAGAAATACCATGGTTTCAACCCTTCGGTGATTACCGGCAAGCCGGTCGAGGAGTATGGCGCCAAAGGCCGCGAGGAGGCCACCGGACGTGGCGTCGGGATCATGGCGATCAAGCTGATGAAGCGGCTCGGTCGAAAACCTGGTGAATCGCCAGTCGCCATCCAAGGGTTCGGGAACGTTGGCTCTCACGCCGCCAAGTTCTTGCACGAAGCCGAGTTTCCGATCGTTGCGATCAGTGATGTCTCGGGGACCTACTACGACCCCAAAGGACTGAACATCCCGGACGTGCTGCGACACACCCTCGCGAGCGAACGTCGGTCGCTCGAGGGATACGCCAATTGCGAGCGACTGCCGATGGGCGCGCTACTGGGCTTGGAGGACGTGGAACTGTTGATTCCCGCGGCGCTGGGCGGTGTGATCACAACCGAGAACGTCGATAAGATCTCCGCATCGGTGATCATCGAGGCGGCGAACGGTCCAGTCTTGCCGCTCGCCGATCGCCAATTGAATGACCGCGGCGTGATCGTATTGCCCGATATCCTTGCCAACGCCGGCGGGGTGACAGTCAGCTACTTCGAATGGGTTCAGAATCGGCAGCACTATCGTTGGGGGCTCGACCGGGTCCGCCAGGAACTGGACCGAACCATGAGCGAAGCGTTCGAATCGGTTTGGCAGGTCGCGCAGCAGAAGGAAGTTTCGCTCCGCACGGCCGCGTTTATGATCGCGATCAATCGGGTCCGTCGCGCCGCCGAGCTGGCGGGCAGCCACGCTTAGGCGTTCCCATTGAAAGCCTGCCACAATCCGATCTTTCGGTCGGGAGCGGTTTTTCGCTATGAACGCCTGTGACCAGCGGGCACTACGGATGGTTCCCGCAGGCGACGTCGCGGATCGGGCGCGCCAGCACGTGACGCGCCACATCGGTGTCAACGGAACGGGATTCCATGGGACAACCCAGCGAAGCAACGGTTCGACGAATCGCCATCGTGCTGGGAAATCTGCCTGAGGACCTTGCACGCCGGTTGCTCTCATCGCTTCCGTCGGGGCATCGTCAGGCAGTCGGCGGTGCGATCCGTGTGCTGAGCGACGTCGACCCGCTCGAACGACGCCGCGCCTTGGAAGGGTTTACGCAGCAGCTAAAGCGCGCGGGCGCCGGCAGGTCGCCAATCGCTTCGGTGGGCGACGAGTTTGTGCCGTCATCGGAGGCGAGCATCGCGCCCAGTCAAAAAACTCCCGCGGCCGATCAGCCCGGCGAATGCGGCCCCTTGGGATTTCTCGTCGATGTTGACGATGACACGTTGTTGGCTGCCGTAAGACGCGAACACCCGCAGACGATCGCCATTGTGCTGGCGTCGATCTCCCCGTCCCAGGCCGCTCGTGTGCTACGTCAACTCGACGTCACGGCGCGCACCGACACGATGCGGCGCTTGACCAAGCTCAATGAAATCCCCGGCGATGCGATGGTCGAGATTGCTGCACAGCTCAAGGCGAAGCTGGGTGAAACACGGCAGGCCGGTTCGATCGCAGCCGGTTTCACAGCAGCGGACGCTTCGGGCGCCGGTCGTCGCGCTCTCGAGGCGATCCTGGCCGAGATGCCACCGGAGCCTGTGGCCCAAACCCATGGTTCCATGCCGGCGCGCGCCGTTAATGATCCCACTGCCTCCGGTCTCCCGGGCAAGACCATCGATGATTCGCGCGGCGAAGCCCACCGCGAGTTGCGTTTTCCTCGTTTAGCTGAAGAGGCTGAAATGTTCGGCGACAGGCGCGGGGACGGTCCACGCGATGCTCCTCGATTCGCAGGCACGTCGGCACTCGGTGGCGAGTCCTGGCACGACGACGGTGGTCCGCCCGACGACCCGATATTCAGCTCGGCCGACAGGGTGCACCAGTGGTTGATCGAGCTTCCCATCGCCGAGCTTCGCGACGCCCTTGCCCAAGCCCCTACTCGCCAGGCCATTTTAGCCCTGTGCGGCTTACCGAGTGCGACGGGCGAGGCGTTGCTCGCGTCCTTACCGCGGCGTCAAGCCAAGCAAGTGCGGCAACAGCTGGTTTCGATCGGCGCCATTGAGCTTCGCGAAATCGACGACGCCAAACGAGCGGTCGCGAAATTGGCATCCGAGGGCAGGCGGTCCACAATCGCTTGGGTCACGAAGCCTACGGCGGTGGCCGCGTGAGCTTTCGAGCACCCAAGGTGGCATCGGAACCCGAAACGGACTGGGCAAGCCGTCGGGATTGATCGCGGAGCGAGTTCGGCGGGTCCCCGGACACCAGAGACTTCACCACCAATAAAGTCAACCTTTCGATGGCCACGATTCTCAAACCTCATTCGCCGAGCGTACTCCCGAGTACGTCTGCGCCCTCGGGACTGGCGGGTTTCAACTTCGACGACCTCTCCAAACAGGCGCTTGCACGGTTAGAAGATTGCCGCTGCGAGGTCGCGCGAATGCTTGAACAAGCGGGTGTCGAAGCTGATCGCATCAAACGGTCGGCTCACACGACGGGGTTGGCCGAAGGACGTGATGCGGCTGCGAAAGAAGCTCAGGAAAAACTGGCCCGAGCGATCGACCAACGCCTGGGCGAGCACACCTCGGCGGTCCGATCCGCCGTCGACCAAATCGCTGACTTACACCAGCGTTGGATGGATCAGTATGCCGAGAGGCTGATCGAGATCGCGGTGTCGATTGCCGAGCGCATTCTGCGTGAGCGACTGGACCGCGAGCCGACGATCCTTGCCCGCTGGGTCAAGGAGGCGTTGCAGGAGTCACGGTCGGCGCAGCGTTTGACCGTAGCGGTGCATCCCGAAACGCTGGCCGAACTCGGCGGGCTGCTGGATGAACTCCTCGCCACGCCAGGCCTTCCCGAAGAGACCACACTCCTGCCCGACGAGTCGGTTCCGCGAACGGGTGTCGTCGTCCGGCAAATCGGTGGTGCGATCGACGCGGGCTTGCAAACCCAACTGGATCAACTTTCCTCGCAACTCCGTTTGGCGTGATGACCAACTCCTGCAGGACAATCGATCCGCCGCACCTGCCCGAGCCGGGATCCATCGGCAAACTGATTTTCAGCGGTTCGCCGCACCTTATTACGGGCCGTGTTCATGCGGTCCAGGGCGGTACGGTTCTGGTCGAAGGCATGTCAGCTCCGGTCGGCGCGATCGCGAGGATTGACCTATCCGACGGGTCGAGCTGTCGGGCGAGAGTGATCGGCTTTCGAGGGGTGAACCCTGTGCTCGCACCGCTCGGAGACAATCGCGCTTTCTCCGCGGGAGATCCCGTTCGCTTGCAATCGCCTTCCCTGCGCGTGATGGTCGGCCCTGAGCTTGCCGGACGGGTCGTCGATGCGCTCGGCCATCCGCTCGATGGCAAGCCGCTGCCGCGAGGGCTGCACTGTGTTGACGTTGACGGGGCCGCTCCCGCCTCGCTCGAGCGACCACCGATCGATCTGCCACTAGCCACCGGTGTCAAGGCGATCGATTCGATGCTCACGATCGGGCAGGGCCAACGATTGGGAGTATTCGCCGGCTCAGGCGTCGGCAAAAGCACGCTGCTGGGCATGTTGGCACGTGGGACCGCCGCCGATGCGATCGTGATCGGGATGGTGGGCGAACGAGGGCGGGAAGTTCGCGACTTCATCGAGCGGACGCTCGGCACCGAGGGGCTGGGACGATGCGTGATGGTGGTTGCGACCAGCGATCAGCCGGCCTCGCTGCGGGTTCAGGCGGCGTGGACCGCCACCGCGATCGCCGAATCGATGCGTGACGCGGGAAAGAATGTTTTGTTGTTGATCGATTCGGTAACACGCTTCGCCTTGGCGCAGCGTGAGCTTTCGCTGGCCGCCGGAGAACCACCCACGACACGTGGCTACACGCCGAGCGTGTTTGCGTCGCTGCCACGGTTGGTGGAGCGCGCGGGGCGGACAACCAACGGGTCGATCACGGCGGTCTATTCGGTCCTCGTTGAGGGTGACGACCCCAACGAGCCCATTGCCGACACGATGCGCGGTCTACTCGACGGCCACCTCGTCCTGTCGCGATCGCTGGCAACCGAGGCTCACTGGCCGGCAATCGATGTGCTCGAAAGTATCAGCCGCCTCCAGCCGCACCTCGTCGATCGGTCCGTGGGCCACGCCGTCTATCAGATCCGGCGCTCGATGGCGGAATATCGACGCAGCGCTGATTTGATTTCGATCGGGGCTTACCGCGCAGGGGCCAACGCGGCACTCGACCAAGCCGTGGCCATGAGACCGTCCATCAGCGAACTGCTCACCCAGCGCGCTGATGAGAGCTTCACGCTCGCTCAAACTCAATCGTTGCTGCTTTCCTTGGCGGCTCGCGCCGGTACGGGGCAATAAGGGTTTTTCCATATGTTTCGCTTCCGCTTCGAAACGTTGATTCGGCTTCGGCAGTCTGAGCGAGACACCGCGCGCGGCGCCTTGGCCGAGGCAGCCGAAGCTCTCGACCGAATCGATCGGCAGCGCCAGGAGCTTCAGCGACAACGCGCCGGAGTCGATCGGATAAGCCGGCAGATGCGATCGGGAATGGTGATCGTCGACAACCTCTTGTCGCACGGACGCTACGTCACCCAGCTCGCTGCCGAGGACGCCGGGCTCGTTACCGCTCGCGAAACGATCCAGGCAGAACTCAACCGAAGGCAGCTGCGATTGGCCGAAGCCATCACGGAAGTCAAACGGTTGGAACTGCTTCGCGAGCGAGAACAGCGAACGTGGATGCTCGAGCAAGCCAAGAAATCTCAGGCGTCAATGGATGAGCTCGCGGCACGTCGCGGGCCCATTCCTGTCTTTCACGATGCCAATCGCAGCGGTTGGGAGAACTAGTTGATGGCCATGCTGATTCGCCTACTGGCTGCCTTCTGCGTCGGCACCGTTCTGACCCAGGGCATTGTGCTCGGCTACTTCGCAGCTCGGGGGACTCTCCATGGTGCCTCGCTCACCAAGATCATTGCGCTGGTCAATGGGATCGATATCAGCGGCGAACGGCTGCTTCGGATCATGCAAAAGTCGGACCTGAGTGAACAACCCGACTTTGACGAGATTCTCGAAGCGCGAAAAATGACCAGCCTCGACATGGACCTGAGGATCCGAAGCCAACGCAATTTCGAAAACGAACTCACGCGGATGCTAGCGGATCTCAAGGAGAGCCAAGCCAGGTTCGATCAACGCCGTGAAGCCTTCGAAGTGAAGTTGGAGGAAGTGCGAAGGGGAGCCATGGACGAGGGATTGAGGGAAGTGCAGAGAACCATGCAGGCGATCGAACCGGCTCAGGCCAAGATCCTGCTGATGAAAATCTATGACGATCAGAGAATCGATGACGTTGTCAATATTGTTCAAGGAATTCCGATCGACAAACGAAAAGAGATATTGGCGGAGTTCGTTTCGCCCGAAGATGCCGACCGGTTGCATGAGATTTTGCGACGAATCGGCGACGGTTTACCGACGACATCCTTGATCGACCAAGCTCGCAGCGGTCGCTAATAGCCGTGCCTTGTCACTTCGTGGCGGCGCGGCCAGTGACGCGCGCTTGCCGCGTCGCGATCGTGGTATCGCTTCCGGGGGGCAGCGAGACGAATGCCTGCAATCGAGCGTCCAGCGGAGCGAAGTGCCGCGAACTATGCATCGATGCCTTCGCGAGTGGGTCTGGAACACAGCGACAACCAGAGTCGTTCTTTCCTAAGCAGCCTTATCGAGCGGCTCCCGCAGCCTTCATCAGCCAGTTGGGCTAGCGAGTCGCGATCCAGCGAAGTGACAGGCTTCGAAGTGGAGG
>JBGTCJ010000074.1:0-8014 GCA_041748895.1 Pirellulaceae bacterium | reverse complement strand
GAATGGCATCGAGGACCCATGCGCCCCTGACCGTCGGGCTGGTGCGATCGGCCATCGACGTCCGCTGAAGGACATGTGCCATACCCAGCACGCCGCCGCGGTGATCAGTGGGCGCAAGGCCAATCCGGCGAAATCCCGTGCCGCGGACATCGGCGATCCCGTAATGTTCCGCGATCGCTTCGTTGACAAATGTGTAGTCGGCGTCAATCAGCTCGATCAGACTGCGATCATCACGAAACAAATGAGTAACAAAAACGTCCAATTCCTGCCGAGCCGCATCAGCCAACTCAGCCGTGTAGCTCGGGAATACGACCGGGTCGGGGTCTCGGCGGGTGACGTGGGAAAACAGCCACTGATCAACGAAATCTTCGGCGAGCGAACGGGCTCGTTCGTCCGTAAGCATGCGGCGTACTTCCGCGACCAAAACATCGGTCCGGCTCAATTCGCCGGAGTCCGCCAATTTACGAAGCCGCTCGTCGGGCATGCTGGCCCAAATCAGGTACGACATCCGCGCCGCGAGTTCATGTTCACCGATCTTCGTCACACCGTCGCGTGGTCGAACCGTTTCGATCCGAAAAAGGAAGTGTGGCGAGACGAGGACAGCCGTCGCCACCATGCGGATGCCAAGGTCGAAATCGTCGTCGGTCTTCGACACGGATTTGTAGAGCGTCATGTACTGACGAATTTCGTCTCGCGTCAGCGGTCGGCGGAAGGCACGTTCACCGAATTCGCGGACGATACGACGAGCCACGTCCTCGCCGAGGATCCCGTCTGCGGGTCGCGCCAACCACAACCGCTTGGTAGCTCCCGATTTCTCGGCTTCCCAAGTTTCGTCGACCACTTTCCGCGCGAGCAACAGATATTTCTCAAGCAGTTCTGCGGGAATGGACAATTCGGTCGAATCATTCCGAAAGCCGCTGGCGCCGACTTTGTCCTCGGGCAGAAATGTGTCGGCGTCGATTTCCACACCTAGCAGATCACGAACGGTGTTCACGTACTCTCGACGCGTGAGGCGCCGGGGCATCATTGGGGCAACATCGTTCTGGCCGGCCGAGTTGACCCGGTCGAATAGCTGATTGGCCCAGTCAACGATGAGGCCGCGCTCGCTAGGCGACATCTGCTTTGCGTCGTCGGGAGGCATTTCGCCCTCCGCGATGACTGACGCAACTTGCTCCCAAAGTTGGATGTCGCCAACGACTTGCTGCAGTGACGTGTAAGTCCCTAATTCAACGGCACCATTCTCCTCGCCGTTTCCGTGACATTCGAAACAGTACTTCTGAATGAGCGGGAGAACGTCGGATTCGTAGGCGACTTCAGCGCGGGCGTTGACCGGAAGTACGAGACTCCACGCGACAGCGAAACCGACCACCACGACGGCAGGGCGAGCAGCAGAGGGTGTCGTCATGCGGTGTTTCAAATGGCCGGCCGCGACCGTTTGGAGAGCCGCACTGGGTAACAATTTGCAACGAAGCAACCGCTTGGCCCGCGCGCCGACAATCTGAAATACAATCCGTAATAGCATCCTGCCAGTTTACCCAAAGGGGGTTTCGGTGACAAACCAAGCCTCGTTTGTTTCGATCCGAGCATCATCCGCGGTCGGTCTTCAGTAACCGATCGCACAGCCGTCTTTTCGGGCTTCGGAGCCGCCCTGCAAGACTCCACGCTCCCAGTCGATCAGGATCCCTTGGTATCCACCAAAGCCCGAGTTTGATCGAACCACGCGGTGTCCTTTCCCGAGCAACGCGAGGACGGTCGATTCGGGAACGCCACTTTCGACGATCACGGTTCCGCCGCCGTCAGCTGGCAGCCCCGCGGGTGTCGCGCTGCCATCGTGTCGAACGCGCGTGGCGTCACCGGCCGCCTGAACATTCATGCCGAAATCGATCAAATTGACCAACACTTGCACCTGACCTTGAGGTTGCATTTCACCGCCCATCACCCCAAAAGTGAACCACGGACGTCCCTGGTGGGTGACCATCGCAGGGATGATCGTGTGGAATGGCCGCTTGTGGGGCTCGAGGCGATTGGCATGGTCATCCTGCAGGGAGAAAGAAGAGCCCCGATTCTGCAGGACGAAACCCAGATCTGGCGGGGTCCGTTTCGACCCGAAAGCGTAGTAGACGCTCTGAATCAGCGAGCAAACATTGCGATCTTTGTCGACGACGGTCAGGTAGATGGTGTCGCCGGCGCCCGCTTTGGGGTCACCTGCGGGAACATGACTCGCCGAGCGGCGGGGATCGATACGTCTCATCTGCGACATTCCATAAGCTTTGGAAATCAAATCAGCCGTCGGTACCTGCTCAAAATCAGGGTCCGCGTAGAACCGCGCCCGGTCTGCGAACGCCAACTTTTTCGATTCAATGAGTAAATGGAGATACTCAGGGTGGCCCGACCCGAGCGACTTCAGATCGAAGGGTTCAAGCATATTGAGCATCTGAAGCACCGAAAGACCTTGCCCATTGGGCGGCAACTGCCAGACCTCGTAACCTCGGTAATTCGTGGATACTGGATCGACCCAGTCGGCCCGGTGTTCTTCAAAATCGCGGAGCGTGAATAGTCCTCCCTGCGATTGGCTGAAGTCGACCAATTGACGAGCGATCTCACCCTCGTAGAACGCCGCCCGGCCCTGCTGGGCGATCAATCGGTAGCAGTGGCCTAGGCGGGGGAGCGAGAACACTTCACCAAAGGCAGGCGCTCGACCGCCCGCTAGGTAGGTCGCCGCGGAACCAGGGTCAGCGCTTAGCGCCTGCTCCTGCGACTTCCAGTCGGCAGCGATGATCTCCGAAACGGCAAACCCGCCCTCCGCTTTCTCGATGGCCGGCTGAAGCAACTCGGCAAGCGGTCGCGAGCCGAATCGTTCATTGAGCGAGGACCAGCCGCTTACACAGCCCGGCACCGACCAAGCGAGAGGGCCTTCTTCGGGGATCTGGTCAAAACCACGTCGGCGAATCTCATCGATGCTTGAGGCATAAGGGCTCCGCCCGCTGGCATTGAGGCCATACAACCTTTTCGAGGCGTGATCCCAGTAGAGGCAGAACAGGTCTCCACCGATGCCACACATCATCGGCTCAACCACTCCCAACATGGCGTTGGCCGCAATCGCCGCATCGGCCGCGTTGCCGCCGCCGCGAAGAATATCCAACCCAGCGAGCGAAGCGTCCGGGTGGCTGGTCGCGATCATGGCATGGCTCGACAAAACCGCGCTCCGGCTCTGGTGAAGCATTCCCGCGGGACGATCGTGCCCTCCATGCGATGAAGCCCCGCTTTGCGAAGCGATCGGCTCCGTGGCGAACAAAGACGGTGCCATCCACGCGAAACAGCCCAACAGGGCGCGAGAAAATGTACGGCTACTCATTCGTTTGTTTCCGATGGGCGTTTACTTCCGATGGATTCGAGCGCGTTGATCGGCACTTTGCCGAAAGCACCTGCTCGGCCCAAAAGTTTGACAATCGTCTCGCCGGGTGATCTGTTTCTGGTTGCCCGCCTACGCAATACCCCACTCTTCTCCGCCAGAACTCAAGAGGACGACCCGATGACGAATCAACGATTGAGCCGACGCACGTTCCTCGGCACACAGGCTGCGGCGGGCGCCTCGGTGGTTTTTGCGGCACCCACGATCGTCCGCGCAAGGAACTTGAACGACAAATTGAACATCGCGATCATCGGCTCCGGTGGGAGGGGGATGCGGAACATCCTGTCCGTCGAATCCGAGAACATCGTCGCCCTCTGCGACGTCAATCAGAATAACCTCGACGCGGCCGCTGTGCTTTACCCTCAAGCCCGCACGAGCGTCGACTTTCGCAGGCTCTTTGATCACCAAAAAGAATTCGACGCAGTCATTGTCAGCACCTGCGAGCACACCCACGCTTTCGCCACGCTGCCAGCACTGCAACTCGGCAAGCATGTCTATTGCGAAAAGCCCCTGACCTACAACATCGAAGAAGCTCGCATCATCCGCTTGGCGGCGCGGAAGGCCAACGTGGCAACGCAGATGGGGACGCAGAATCACGCAAACGGCAATTATCGACGCGTGGTCGAATTGATCCAGTCCGGTGCCATTGGCGAAGTCCGAGAAGCTCACGTTTGGGTGTCGCGGGCGTGGGGCTGGCACTCCAGCGAACAGGCGGCGCGCGACGCCGGCGATCGCTTCGTCATCCTGGGTGGCGACCTTCCGCCGCAACCGGTTCCAAAGGGACTGGATTGGGATTTGTGGTTGGGCCCCGTTGCGGATCGTCCCTTTCACGAAGACTACTTTCCCGGCCCCAAGTGGTATCGATGGTGGGACTTTGGAAATGGGACCATGTCCGATTTGGGAAGTCACTGGATCGACCTTCCGTTTTGGGCGTTGGAACTCGACGCACCACTGACGATCGAGGCGCAGGGACCGAAGCCACACGCCCAGATCGCGCCCGCCTCCATGCGAGCAACCTACGAGTATGGGCGTCGCGGCAAGCTACCTCCGGTGCAACTCACCTGGTATCAAGGCACAGAAAAGCCGGCGATTTGGAGCAGCCACGGAATCCCGCAGTGGCCAAACGGCCATCTGTTCATCGGCGACAAGGGAATGCTGTTGTCGGACTACAACAAGCACGTGCTGCTTCCCGAAGAAGCGTTCATCGGATTCGAGGGACCCGAACCCTCCATCCCGCGTTCGGCGAGTCACCACCAGGATTGGATCGACGCCTGCAAGGGGGGTGCGCCCACGTTGAGCCATTTTGAGTACGCCGGACTCCTAACCGAGGCGAATCACCTCGGGAATGTTGCCTACCGCGTTGGTAAGAAACTGCATTGGGACAGCGAAGCGATGCGCGCGACCAACGCGCCCGAGGCCGAAGCCTACATCAAGCGCGATTACCGAAAGGGTTGGACACTCTGAGCATGCGAACTCCAACGGTCGGGAATGTGACGCGGCGTGCGTTCGGCACCGCTGTGGCGGGTGCCGCCGCAAGCCACTGTCTTTTGGCTGCGAATGAGTCGGACGTGGCCGCTGGTCGAGTGTCTCCGGGCCGTCACCTTTTCACTTCACTCAAGATCACAATGATCCGAGGCGAACTGCCGCTCTTGGAGAAATTCCGAATCGCCAAGGATGCCGGCTTCGACGGCATCTCACTCACGGCGCCAGATCAATTTGAGATTCAGGAAGCGATTCTGGCGCGCGACAGGGCGGAGTTACCGATTCACGACGTCGTCAACGCAGTTCATTGGAAATTGCGACTGTCAGATCCCGATCCGGAGGTTCGTCGGCAATCGCTCGAGGCGCTTTTGGGGTCTATCCGCTTTGCTCACGCGATCGGCGCTTCATCGGTTCTGCAAGTCGTCGGAAAGGTGACGGACCCGATCCAGGAGAACCACGATCAAGTGTGGCGTCGGTCAATCGACGCAATCCGTTTAGCGATCCCCGAGGCCTCCCGATTGGGGATCCGGATTCTCTGCGAAAATGTGGGCAATGGCTTTTGCGAGGACCCTCAGCAGTGGGCGGACTACCTTGACGAAATTTCCGACCCCTGGGTGGGAGCCTTCTTCGACATTGGAAATCATCACAGTCGGGGAGGCGCCCCGCACTGGATCCGAACGCTCGGTAACCGAATCGTCAAGCTCGATGTCAAAGGCCACGACACTCAACTGAGAAAAAATTGCGACATTCTCGACGGCGACGTGGACTGGTCGGCCGTTCGCGACGAGCTCACGAATATCCGTTTCTCAGGCTGGGCGACGGCGGAGGTTGCCGGGGGTGATTCACATCGGATCGGCGCGATCTCGAAGCAAATGGACGAGGTTTTGGGGATCTCGAGATAAGTCCCCAATGCTCGCGCGAGCCTGGTACAATGAAGTCGGTATTCAACAGCATTCATAAAAGCACTTGCAGGCCGTTGATTCCCTACCCAATCTCCATCGGGGCTATGGCTCCATCGGGGCTATGGCTCCCTCGGGGCTATGCCCCTCCCACCTCGCCCGCGTCCAAATCCAACCTCCCGGAAATCCCATGCGAAGTGTGCATCGTCGACAATGGTTGCAGGCAGCCGGCGTTTCAATCGGCTTACCTTTGTTCTCATCGCTACGGAGTGCAGGCGCGAGCGATCCGCTCGCGATGCAAGCCGGCGGGCCAAAGCGACGGATGGTGTGCATCGGAAATATGCTCGGTTTTCACCCCGAGGCCTATTGGCCTTCACCGGCGGTTGAGACCGCGGTCGACGGGTTGAGGATCGAGCGAGATTTTAAGATGGGCCGGTCCAGTGAACCGCTTGAGGCGATTCGTGACCGAATGACGATGATCGCCGGACTCGATCACGACACCAAAGGCGGACACTTTGCAATCCATTCGTTCCTTTCCGGCGTTCGCCAAATCGATGCCAAATCGATGCCAGACGCCAACGTCACGATCGACCAGTTCGCGGCCGAAAGCGTCTCGGGGCAGACTCGGTTTTCGTCCCTAACGATCGGGAGCGAAAGCGGTATTCACGGTGGATGTCAACTCTCGTGGACGCGGACCGGCACGCGAGTCCCGCCGATCCCCGGCCCCGAGCAACTGTTCCAGTTGTTGTTTGTTGGCACGAGCCAGGAGGACAAAATTGCCGCGGCCGACCGCTTCAAGTTGCAGGGCTCAATCCTCGATCTCGTCCGCGGTGACGCCAACCGTTTTCAGCGTAAGCTAAACCAACAAGACCGCAATAAATTGGATGAGTACCTGACGTCCGTTCGCGACGTCGAGAAGCGGATCGGCCTGAGACGAGCCTGGATCGACATTCCCAAACCGGACGCACCGCTGGCGCCTCCGAAAAATCGCAACATGGTCGAAGACCTTCCGCTTCTCTATGACCTGATCGCGTTGGCATTGCAAACCGATTCGACGAGGATCGCAACACTCGAAATCGGCGGCGACTTCAACCCTCGTGATCTTGGGGTTAACGGAGATTACCACGCGCTCTCGCACCACGGGCAATTGCAGGATCGGATCGAAAGCCTGATTACGTTGGAAACGTACCAAATCGAGCAGTTCGTTCGTTTCATCGAGAAATTGTCGGCAATCGAAGAGGACGGAGGTCGCTTGATCGACGAAACGATGGTCTTGTTTGGCAGCGGAATGGGCAACGCCAATTCCCACACGAACACGAACTTGCCGGTTGTCTTGGCCGGAGGTGGCTTTGAACACGGGAGGCTTTTGGCATTCGGAGACAAGGACCCGCATCGGCCGCCGCTTACCAACCTGTTCGTTTCGATGTTGCAGCAGTTTGGCGTCGAAACGGATCGCTTTGCGACGAGCACCGGTACGCTCAGAGGCTTGGCGTGATGCGAGGCGACGGGAAGTCTCATTGGACATGGTTCCACCTGCCGCTGTGGTTCACGATCGGTGGGATGTCGGTCGGCTGGTTCAATCCAACGGCCTTTGCTTCCGAGTTCGTGGTCACGTTTGTGCAGCAATACTGCATCGATTGCCATACGGTCGACGATCCCAGCGGCGAACGTGAGTTTGACTCGCTCAACCTCTCGGATGGGCACCTTGACACTCAGCTGCAGTTGCAAGAGATCATCGACCAGTTGACGCTGGGGGTGATGCCTCCGGACGATGCGGATCAGCCAAGTCAGACTGAGCGCTTGGAAGCGATCGAACGGTTGACCGGCGTGCTCATGGAAATGCGAGAACAAACCACGAGCACGGGTGGGCAGAGCGTGCTGAGGCGCCTCTCACGTCGCGAGTATCGCAACACCGTTGGCGATTTACTGGCGATCGAAATGTCCATGTTCGATCCAACGATCGAATTTCCCGCCGACAACTTGGCACACAACTTCGATCATTTTGGCGACACGCTCGTCACGTCGGGTCACCTGTTGGAAAAGTACTTGGACGCGGCCGATCGCTGTATCGAGAAGGCGCTGCAAACGCGGGAACCGCCGCCGGTTCAGGAATGGGTATTCAAAGACTACTTCTACCAACAGCCCGAACTGCGCGGTGCGCATGAGGGGGCGTTCAAACACCGATTCATGGTGCTGTACGACCATCCATTGAATGACAAAC
>JBGTCJ010000073.1:0-5353 GCA_041748895.1 Pirellulaceae bacterium | reverse complement strand
TCGCACGGTACCCGGTGAGGAGGCACAGTTTGCCCACAGGCGCTCGAATCTCGGAGCCGACATCATTCTGGCCGGAGTGTTCCAGTTGGAATTGGCGGATCCGGAGCCGTTGACCAAACGGATGCAGAAACTTTGGATCGTGCGTTCGGCATCAACGGCCTTTGACACTCGGCGGGTGGCCTTGCCATTTGTGGATCCCGATGGAACGTCGGTGGATCGCTTGATCGGCGAGATCGGTCTAACGGGACTTCGCGAAGGGGGAGCCTTGCTTTGCACTCAGAATCCGAGCTACCTGATAGCTGAGGACGGTGTCACCAGCCAGGACTGTGTCCGCCTGATCGATCGCGTCCGCGAGCAAGTTCTCTTGCAGACCGGGATCGACTTGCAGACGAACCTTCAAGTTTGGTAGGGATGGTTCGTCACGAGACGCACGCCACCTCTCGCTCCTTGCGAACTACAACGGATTGGACGTGAAGGGCGATCCCCCTCATCCACAGCCGCGGACGGCCGTTCAGCAGATTCTGCACCGGCTCGTGCACGCTCGGTCCGCATGGGCAGTGGTTTGGCCAGCGATGTTGCTGGTGGGCGGTTTCTACGCTTGGAATCGATGGGGTGCTGAGCATGTTTCGCGGCAGTTTTATGGAGTCAAGCCCGATTCGATTCATGTGACCGAGCGGCCTGCTTACATTCCGGCGGACATCGTGGAGGCCGTTTATCGCGACACGAGACTCGATCAGTTGTCTCTATTGGATCCGGCGGCGGCGGCGAGGATCGCATCGGCGTTCTCTTCCAACGCATGGGTCCGACGCGTGGTCGCGGTCCGCAAGCTTCCCGGCGGCGCGGTCGATGTTCACTTGCAGTACCGTCGACCCGTGGCGATGGTCTTCGTGATCAGCCGGCACCCCGATATCTCGGGTGGGTCATTCTTCGCCATTGACGAGGACGGCGTCTTGCTTCCAACCGCTGGATTCACCCGGCAAGAGACGATGGACTACGTGCACATCGAGGTTCCCGACGTCTATCCGACCGGCGGCGTTGGATCCCCATTTGGCGATTCACGGGTGGTCAGCGCCGCGAAATTGGCTGCGGTGATCCAGCCCTACCGCGAATCGATGCGTCTGAAAAGCATCCGGCTGCATGACAGTTCGCGTGTCTCGCCGGTGCCACAGTTCCAACTGCTCGCCGCCGATGGTCAAGACTTTCTTTGGGGAAGCTCACCGGGTCAAGAGACCCACGGCGAGTCGACGCTTGCGATCAAAGTGAAGAAGCTCCTCGAGCAATGGGGGCTGGAAGCCTCGGGGCAAGCGGCGAGCGATCTGAATTCACGGGCCCAATCCGACTCGCCCGACGCAGCGCACCGGCGATGATCGAAAGTTCAGTTTGCTGTTGCGTGTTTCGGCGGGAAATAGGTAACAAAGACGCTGGGGCGGTTGGCATTGCCAAAGTACCGCATTCTTAACCATCCGCCGGGGAGCCGTCGTTTCTGAGATGCGAGCGATCATGGAAGTACCGCAGGCAGTTGTCAGTGACTTATTGAGCCACGAAAAGCGAATTCGAATTGCGGCAATGAGAACGCTGGTGAAATCGGGTAAGCCGCAAGGTGGGGCCACCGCGATTGTGATCCGGATGTCGATCGATCGCGACGAGGAAGTCCGAAGCTGGGCCTGCGAGGCGCTCGAGTCGGTTGTCGTTCCCAACGCGGATGAAGTGCCCGAGCTGACCGAACTGTTGCGTTCGACGTGTGACGGCGAGGTGGAATACTGGACCGCGACGATGATCGGCCGGATCGGCGGTGCGGCGGGTGGAGCGGCGGGTGCGTTGGCCAGTTGCCTGTTGGATTCGCGTTGCCTCGCCGCTCGTGAGAGGGCCGCTTGGGCGCTGTCGGAACTTGGTCCGGCGGCACGCTCAGCGACCAACGCGCTGCGTCAGATCGGTCCCGAGGACCCACCGCGATTGCAACGGCTGGCCGCGACAGCGCTTGACGCGATTTCGGCAGCGCGCGCCGCGTAGGCCCTTGCCGGATTGCTCGGCGGGATGAGACGAATGAGGTGAGCCCCAGTCGGCAAGGAGGCCGAGCGATGGTGGTACTGCGCAGCGGCCGATTTTTGCTTCGCCAATTCGGATTGACGACATTTTTCGGTCCCGCAATCACCTTGGCAGGGTTATTGGCCGTCGGCTATTTCGCGGCGACCGGCGGGCTCGATTTGTCAGATCTGGACGTGATCAGCGCGACCGCAGATCCGACCGCGGACGCCGCGACGGCGATTCAGCCGGTGTCACTCGATCGTGCGGCCTCGCGACCTGCGGACCGGATCCGAATTGCGACGTTCAACATCCAAGCCTTTGGCGAAAAGAAATCCTCTGACCCCGAGCTGATGCAGGTCATCGCGCGGATCGTCGCCAGCTTTGATCTCGTCGCGATCCAGGAGGTTCGATCGCCACGATCGATGCCCGTGGCAAGGTTGGTCGACCTGCTCAACCGCAGCGGCGGTCGTTACGAGGCAACGGTCAGCGAACCGATCGGACGCTCGACGTACACCGAGCAGTACGCGTTCATTTGGGACGCAAGCCGCATACGACTGATTCCCGATTCGGCTTATGTCGTCAATGACGATGCCGATCGGATGCACCGCGAGCCGATGGTCGCCTCATTCGAAGCTCGCGTGTCGGCGGCACAGGGTCGCGTCCCCTTTCGATTCACGATCATCAATGCACACACATCGCCCGAAGAAGTTTCCCCGCGCGCCATTGCCAACGAAATGAACGTCCTGGACGACGTTTTCGTGCGAGTTCGCGAATACGAATACGCGACCCGCGGCGAGGACGATGTGCTTCTTGTCGGTGACCTGAACGTCGACGTCGGCGGCCTAGGCGAACTCGGTCAGATTCCGGGGATCCATAGCATTGCCGGCAACACGCCCACCAACACGTTGGGCACCAAGACCTATGACCATATCCTGATCGATCGGAATGTGACGGCGGAATTTAGCGGCGTTTTCGGCGTGGTCGACTACGAACGGGATTTCGGTTTGTCGCCCGAACAGGCGGCGCGGGTGAGCGATCACCGCCCGGTTTGGGCCGAGTTCAGTGCACTGGAGATCGATGCGTTTGCCCCGGTTGCCGCCGGCGCCGCGACTATTCGATGAGCCTCTCGATGGCAGCCATCGAGACTTGAGGGTGGTATAGTGCCGGGACTTGTAGACCGAGTGCGACCTTCCCACCCAACTCTTGACCGCGATGAATCGCTTCCAGAATATTTTGATGTTTGTCGGTCGCGAACCGATCGATGCGCCGCTGAGACGTACGGTTCAAATTGCCAAGGAGAACGGCGCGTCATTGACGCTGATCGACGTGGTCGGTTCGGTCCCCAGGACCACGGGACTGCTGACTGACGAACACGTGCTGGAGGAATTGCAATCCGCGTGTGTCAGTGGGCGGCTCGAGGAACTTCAGGCCATCGCCGACCGCCATCGTGCCGAGTCGGGTCTTACGATTGCCACAATCATTCGCGTCGGAAATCCTGCGGTCGAAGTGGTTCGCGAGGTGATTGCCGGGGGATACGACCTGTTGGTGAAAACCGCCAGCTCCGCGACGGGACTCGAGGCGTTGCTGGGCAGCCTCACTCGGGCGATGCTCCGCACGGCGCCCTGTCCGGTATGGGCACTCAAGCCGGATCTCGATGGCCAGTTCGATCACGTTTTGGCCGCGGTCGATATCGAGGCGGATGACCCGACTCATCAGGGCCTCAATCAATCCATCGTGCGGTTGGCGCAGTCGGTCGCCGAACACGAACACGCTGACCTTCATGTCGTCACGGTGTGGGAACTCTGGATGGAGAGAACCTTGAGAACCCGCATCGGAGACGATGAGGTTGATCAGATGATCACCGAGCGTGAGTCGATGGTTCGTGCTTCACTGACCAGGTTGCTCGAGGCCAGTGGGATCGATTTGTCGTCGGATCGAGTTCACCTGCACGTCGAGCGAGGGGCGGCGTCAAAACGTTTGCTCGAAACGGTGCAGCGAGTTCGGGCCGACGTGTTGGTGATGGGGACCGTCTGCCGCACCGGCATTGCGGGTTTCTTGATTGGCAACACCGCCGAGCATCTTTTGTCGGAGGTCCGCTGCAGTGTCCTGGCCGTCAAACCGGAGGGATTCGTTTCACCGGTCTCGTGACTTGCCGCGTTTGAATTGCCCTATACTGTGCGGCGGCCGTTTGCACTCCTTGCGCCTCGTGTTCCCCCGAAAGATTCTGGGTCGCCATGAACCACGTCAAGATCCGTCTGTGCGTGATGATGTTCCTTCAGTTCTTCATCTGGGGTGCATTCTTTGTCCCGATGGGGGCCTACCTGACGAATCTTTTTGCCACGTACCAGGAAACGGGGACGCTCAATTCGATCATCGGTGGCATTTACGCCACGCAGACATGGGCAGCCCTGTGGGCTCCCCTGATCGTCGGATTTTTGGCGGACCGTTTGTTCAACAAGGAGTATGTCAACGGCGTTTTGCACCTACTGGGCGGCGCCTGCCTGTGGTGGTGCAGCACGATCACCGATTCGCCGGCGCAATTCTTCTGGATCATGCTCGCGTTCTTCACCTTCTACATGCCGACGTTGGCGCTGGTCAACGCGATCACGTTTCAGAACGTCGACTCGGTGGAGAATGAATTTCCGAAGATTCGGGTGTGGGGAACGATCGGATGGATCTTTTCAGGACTGGTGGTCGCCCAGTCGATCTTCGGATTGGCGCCGTTCCCCGTGCTGCCTGGGATTGAGAACGCGAGTGCCACGAACTTTCCGCTGAAGTTATCGGCGGTTGTCAGTCTGATTTACGGGGTCTTCTGTTTTGTCGCTCTGCCGCCTTCCCCGCCGCAAGGAAGAAACGAACCGTTCTCGGTCGTCAAGGTGTTGGGGCTCGATGCCGTCAAGCTATTTGCGAACAGGAACTACCTCGTTTTTGCGATCTGTTCCTTTTTGATTTCCATCCCGCTCGCCTTCTACTACGCGCGAACCAATGACTTTGTCAAAGCCGTCGCGTTTGGCGATGATTCGGCGGCGGTGATGGCGCTGGGGCAGGTCAGCGAGATTTTCTTCATGTTGATGGTCCCGGTGTTCTTGGCGCGGCTGGGCGTCAAGCACATGTTGTTGGTGGGGATGCTTGCCTGGGCACTGCGGTATGCGTTGTTCGGATGGTTTCCCAGTAGCGGCGCCATGTTGGTGCTGGGAATCATCCTGCATGGGGTTTGCTACGACTTTTTCTTTGTGACGGGCCAGCTCTATACCGATCGTGTGGCGCCCCGAGAGATGCGGACGAGCGCCCAAGCTTTGGTCGGTCTGCTGACCTATGGCGCGGGCAT
>JBGTCJ010000072.1:0-3717 GCA_041748895.1 Pirellulaceae bacterium | reverse complement strand
TGGCCGTCCTGCTTTTCCTTTTCGCTCAGCGCACACAGCGACATTCTGGAACCAGAAGTGGTTTCATCGTCTGCCGGCCTCTTCCATCTTTCCTCCACCCATCCGTCCGAAGGGATCGCACCATGCCCAGTAGTCACCTGCCGTCCGGTCGATCCTTGGCGTCGAATCTGCTGCGGAGAAAACGAACCCACGGTCCGAATCATGCGGAATCAACACGGCGTGCGTCGCGCCGCCTGCTTTCGGAACGGTTGGAGGATCGGCGTATGTTGGCTGGTCCCGAGTTGATCGCCATCCGTCCCGATGCCGGGGCGCTGTTGCAGGATGGCGATACGTTGGGCGTCGCCCCTCGCGAATTCAACCTGTTGTTCAAGGGCGGCGCCAATCTGAATGCCGCGACCATCAACGCCAATACCGTTCGATTGGTGCGGAGCGGTGGCGATGGCCAGTTCGGCGATGGTAACGACGTGATCGTCGCACTGGGCTACGTGGGATTGGCCAGTCCCGGTAGCACCGATCCGTCGGATCTGCAAAGGATCGTGATCCGCCCTGCAAGCAGTGCCTCGTTCAACGCAACGAGTCCTGCACACTCCTTTCCCGATGATCTCTATCAAATCCAAGTCATTGGGGCCGGCGCCAACCACCTGGCCAACCTCAGTGGAGAAGCGTTCAACCATGGCAGCGACCTGATCACGAACTTCCGCCTCGATCGCGGAGCACAGGTAGTGGCTGTGATGCCGCAACCGGTGAGCCGCAACACGCAGCGGATCAGCTTGACCAGCGGTGGCGTCGGCGGAACCTACGTCTTGTCTTTCGCCGGCCAGGAAACCGCCCCGATCAGCATCTCCGCAAGCAATCAACAAATTCAATCGGCCATCGAGGCGCTTCCCAAAGTCCAGCCGGGTGACGTCGTGGTCAGCGGTGCTCGCGAAGTCACCTTTCAGGGACAATTCGCTGGCGAGCAGGTACCGCTCATGTCCGTCAACAGCAGCGCAATGACGGGTGGCACAGCGATGGTCACTCGGTTGACGTCGCTGACCCAAGCGTCGAACCAGATTGTGATCTACTTCGATAACCAAGTCCTCGATGCCGCCGAGGTGGTCGATCCCAAGTTCTATCGGTTGATCGACACGCGAGCATCCCTGATCGCCTCGGATGACCAAACGTCTCTGCCCCAGCACGTTACCTACGATCCGGTCGACAACAGTGTCGTGCTAACCTTTGCCTCTGCCATTGCCGAAGGAACGTATCGCCTCGATGTCGGGCAATCCGGTGGCGACAATTCGACCCTCAGCACCGCTTTTCGTGTCGGATCGTTGTTCAATGAGAATCGGTTTGAATTCAACGGATTTCTTGGCGACATCGGCGGTCGCAGCGACAACGAGCTCGATGTGGACCTCTATCAGGTAAACCTCACCGCTGGTTCGACCCTGTCGGTCCGTGTCACGCCTCATCTTGCAACACTCGCGGTGCGCCTGAGATTGCTGGACGCATCCGGTGCCGAGTTGAATAGCGTCACGTCGGCAGCCGGGGCCGATGGCCTTTTGACCATCCCGGTCTCATCGACGGCTGCTCACCACATCGAAGTCACGAGTGCCAACGCCGCAGCGGGGTCGTACTTCGTGACGGCCTCGGTGGCAGGCAACTCGGTTTCGACCAGTGATAACAATTCGAGTGTTGGCACGGCGACCGAGTTGGGAACTCTCGGCGCGGCCGGAATCACGCTGACGCGGGCGATCCAACCGCAATCGATCCCACTGCCACCGTACCCCGGCGGGCAGGACGAGCCGGGACATCGTCAGATTCAGCGTGAGGCACACATCGGTGCGGCAGGCACCACACCCACGGTCCCCGCTGCGACGCGCGTCGTCCGCTACTACTTCCCGTTGACTCTCGGCACCGACACTTCGGGCAACAGTTATCTCAACCTGATCACGGCCGCGGAAAAACAGATTGTTCGCGAGATATTCGAAATCTATGCGCAGAAGTCGGGTTTCGAATTCATCGAGTCACCGGCGACGATCCCTGGCGGCGCCGATCTGATGATCGGCAAGGGCGACTTCCGCGCCGTGTCGCCAACTCTCGGTCCCAACGATGGGGTTGCTGGTTTGGCCAGCGGCAGTTTCGCGATCCTCAATGGGTCCATCTACAATCAGGCGAATCGCTTTTTTGGCGACGGATTCACATCAGTCATGTTTCACGAGATCGGTCACTCGCTCGGTATGGGCCACTCGTATGAGCTCCCTTCCAACATGGGTGCGGGCGTCCCCAACGACGTCCTCCCCGGTGACCACGATATCGTCCACCTGCAACGGATTGTGCCGCCAAACAGCACCGATATCGATCTGTACCGGTTTGCGTTGACCGAGTCCGGAAGGCTAACCGCGGAGACCATCGCCGAGCGGCTGCCAACTCCGAGCTTGCTCAACAGTGTGTTGACGCTCTATCGCCAAACGTCGACCGGAGATATCGAGTGGGTTGCGCGAAATGACCAGTACTACGGCTCCGATTCATTTCTTGACCTTGAATTGGAACCTGGCGTTTACTTCGTAGGCGTTACGAGCACAGGCAACACGAATTACGATCCCCGTGTTCCTGATTCGGGGTTTGGGGGCACGACCAACGGTGTCTACCAGTTGAAGCTCGATTTCAAAGCCAGCCGGGGCGGTGCGCTGCGTGACGTCAGTGGGACGGAAATCGACGGCAATGGCGATGGGTCGCCCGGCGGAGTGTATTCGTTCTGGTTCCAGGCGAGCGATCCGGCCTCAACCCTATTTGTCGACAAGCTCAATGACGTTACGGCGGGCGCGGTCGATGGAACTGGATCGCTGTCCAATCCCTACGATACGCTCGACTTTGCACTGCACAGAGCCGGCGACCGCATCGTGGTTCCGACCGATGGCCCGTCCACGATCACCGTGGGGGAACAGTTCGTCATCAACGACGGCATCAACACGGTGACCTTCCGCTTCGGAACCACAGGCTTGGATCCGATCGACTTGGCGGGCACGACGACGGCCGCCGAAGTGGCGCTAAGGATTCGCGATGCGATCACCCTATCGCGCACTGCCGGGCGTCTTGCCCCGTCCGTGGATGCGACTGTGGTTGGGCGAATTGTCCAATTGTCTGGGATCGATCACCTCGACCTTGCCGCGTCTCCCACCCTGCTTCACACCCCCAATCTGGTCAGGATTGTGGGCAACGGCGGGGCTGACCACGACCTGCAATCGCTGAGTGACAACCGCCCCTACCTCGTGGGACTGGACACCAACGGCAATCCGCTCGCTGACGGTGCCGAATTTCTCGTGCCCCAGGGAGTGACGGCGATGATCCAGGCCGGTGCCCTGTTCAAGATGCGAAAGGCCAATTTGGATGCCGGGACGTCGTCCGCGAATATCAGCCGCAGCCAATCGGCCATCCAGGTGTTGGGGACGCCGCGACACGCGGTTTTTTTTTCGATCGTTTCATGACGACTCCGTCGGCGGCGACTCCGATGGTATCGGTCCAACGGGCGGCGCGCAGTCGGGCGATTACGGTGGCCTAGTTTTCCGACAGGATTCCGATCTCGAGTCGTCCGGCGCGTTCCTCAATTACGTCAATCACGCCGACATCCGCCATGGCGGTGGCAAGGTGTTTGTCGACGCAAACGAAAAGGTGTTCACCCCGATTCACGTGATCGATGCTCGGCCTACCGTGTCGTTCAATCGAATTGCCCAAAGC
>JBGTCJ010000071.1:0-4004 GCA_041748895.1 Pirellulaceae bacterium | reverse complement strand
GTTTTCGCTTCCGGAGCTGCCCACGCATATAACTGACATTCACGTCCCCTCAGGGGTTGGAATCCGCGTAGGCAAAGTTGCACCACAGGCAGACTGGGGAGCGGGTGGAGCATGGCAATACGAGTTACTCGAACGACTTCCTGAATCACTGTTCCGAACTACCAGGCCGTTGCAATGAGATTCCAGACCCGAGACAATCATGTATTAATTACGACGTCAGACGGCTTGGTTAAAGATATACAATTTGAGTGGCCAGTCGTCGAGACCGTGATGGCAGGCGATACGTTCGTGGTTCGCATCGATCCAATGCCGGGAACATGCGATAATGAAAATGTTTTCGGGATTTCTCAAGACGGATGTATCGTGTGGCAAGTGGGTAAAAGACGACATATCTACAATGACAGCCCTTATACTGGCCTGACGATTGTCGACGGAAAATTGGTACTTTCCAATTGGGACGGCACGGATTTGGTAGTGGACCCACCTTCCGGCAGAGTGTTGAGCGAGTCTCAAGGGAAGTAATGAGGACTGTGCTGAATCAGCGGAAATCGGCATTCGGCTGGTAGGGTTGCAGGTGACTTCCCGTCAGGAAGATCCGGCATCGTGCCGGAAGGTTTTGCGCTTTGGGGTTCATCCCGAAAGGAAAAAGACTGCGACAACACGGGCGACCGCGGCGCGTTGGGTCATGAGAAATTTGGGTTCGGACGAGGGGTAATGGTTTCACGCGGAGCCGCGGGGGTCGCGCGTTCCCATACTCAGTCCCTCCGCGTCTCCGCGCCTCCGCGAGAAAAAAGGCGCCGGTCACACTGCGCTGGCCATCGGCGCGTTGGGTCATGGGAATTTTGGGTTCGGACCAGGGGCGATGGTTTCACGCGGAGCCGCGGGGGTCGCGGAGAAGACGCGTTCCCAAACTCAACCCCTCGGTCCCTCCGCGTCTCCGCGTCTCCGCGAGAAAACTGGCGTCCGTCACACTGCGCCGGCCATCGGCGGTTGGGTCATGAGAATTTCGGGTTCGGACCAGGGGTGATGGTTTCACGCGGAGCCTCGGGGAACTCGCATCCCCATACTGTGCTGGACCAGCACCGGTGGACACACGCGGTTGCGGTTGGAAAAATCTCCGCTGATGTGCGATGCGCCCGACAAAGGAAATGCCCCGTGAAGATCGCCGTATTCAGCAGCAAGCCGTATGACCAAAGCTTTCTCCATTCCGCCAATCAATCCTTCGGTTACGACCTCAAGTTCTTCGAACCTCGCTTGACGGCCGAGACCGTGAGCCTCGCCTCTGGCTTTGATGCCGTTTGTGCCTTCGTCAACGACCGGCTCGACGCTCCGGTCCTCGAGTCGCTCTCTGGGATGGGAACCCGCATCATTGCACTCCGCTGTGCGGGTTTCAACCAGGTCGACCTTCCGACCGCAGCACGGTTGGGGCTGAGCGTGGTTCGTGTCCCAGCGTACTCGCCCCACAGCGTTGCGGAGCACACGGTGGCGCTGATGCTGACGCTCAATCGCAAGATCCACCGGGCTCATGCGCGAGTCCGTGAGGGCAATTTCTCGCTCAGCGGATTGCTTGGCTTCGACCTGCACGGACGAACCGTGGGGATTCTAGGAACCGGTCAGATCGGGATCCAGGTGGCTCGAATCATGAAAGGCTTCGGTTGCCAGTTGATCGGTTTCGATCCGTATCCCAATCACGACTGCCGATCCTTGGGAATGCAGTACCTGTCGATCGATGAGCTGCTCAAACAAGCGGACATCGTGACGCTGCATTGTCCCTTGACGCCCGAAACACGTCACCTGATCAATGCCGATTCGATTCGCCTGTTGAAGCATGGCATGATGCTGATCAACACCAGCCGCGGTGCCGTTATCGACACCCAAGCCGCCATCGATGGGCTGAAAAGTGGTCGAATTGGCTACCTCGGATTGGACGTCTACGAGGAAGAAGCCGATTACTTTTTTGAAGATCTCTCCCACGAGGTGATCGCCGACGACACGCTCGCACGATTGCTCACCTTTCCAAACGTGGTGATCACCGGGCATCAGGCATTTTTCACCCAGGAAGCGCTGCAAAGCATCGCTGAGACGACGCTCCAGAACATTCGGGACATCGAGCAGACCGGAACGTCCCGCAACGAATTGAACGCCAAAATGATCAAGGCCTGAGTTGGTGTCGCTGTCCGAACCTGACTCGGTTGAACGGAGGCACACGAAACGATTTGCCGGGCCAAGACTCAGGATCCAACAGCGTTCAATAGGTTCGTGGGCGGACACTCCCCTGAACGCGGCTGGGCAGCCCTTGGATCCGTAGGAAACCCTCGGCATCGTCCTGGTTGTAACTGCCTCCGCCTTCCATCGTCGCGATCTCGGCGTCGTACAAACTCTCGGGGCTCGAACGCCGTTGGACTTCGATGTTCCCTTTGTAGAGATTGAGCGTGACCTCGCCCGTAACAGCTTTTTGCGTTTCACGATTGAAGGCCATCAGCGCATCCATCTTCGGTGTGTACCAGAACCCGTAGTAAACCATTTCGGCCACTTCCGGGGCGAGCCGGTCACGCAGGTGCGCCAGATCGCGATCGAGCGTCAATTGCTCGACGTACATGTGGGCGTCGTAGAGCACGGTCATGCCTGGTGCCTCGTAAACGCCTCGGCTCTTCATGCCCACGAAACGATTTTCGACCATGTCGATCCGCCCTACCCCATTGCGACCCGCGATCTCATTGAGCTGCGTGACCATCTGCAGCGCCGACACCGGGTTGCCATCGAGCGTCACTGGGATGCCCGATTCGAAACCGATGGTCACCTGCTCGCCCTTTTCGGGCGCCTGGCGAGGGCTGACGGTCATCCCAAAATCGACCAACTCGACGCCGTTGACGTCGAGCTCCTCGAGCTGTCCGGCTTCGTAGCTGATGTGCAGGACGTTTTCGTCGCTGCTATACGGCTTGGACGAACTCGCCTTGACCGGGATGTCATTTTGTTCGCAGTAAGCGATCAGCTCGGTGCGACCCGGGAACGCGTCGCGAAATGCTTTCATTCGCCACGGTGCGATCAGTTCGATCTTCGGGTCGAGAGCTTCGGCGGCGAGCTGGAAGCGGCATTGATCGTTGCCTTTGCCGGTCGCGCCGTGAGCGTAAGCCGTGGCGCCGACTTCGCGGGCAACTTGAAGGCAAACCTTGCTGATCAGGGGACGGGCGATCGATGTGCCGAGCAGGTAAATCCCTTCGTATTTGGCGCGCCAAGCGAGCACCGGAAAGGCAAAGTCGCGGCACAACTCCTCACGCACATCAACGATCCGCGCCGAAGCCGCTCCGCATTTCTTCGCCTTCTCGAGCGTTGCCTGTCGGTCCTCGCAAGGTTGCCCCAGGTCGACGTAGACGGCGTGAACTTCCCACCCCTGGTCCTGAAGCCAACCCAAGATCACCGAGGTGTCGAGTCCACCCGAATAGGCTAAAACGCAGCGTTTGCTCATCATTCTCTTCTGTCGTGCATCCATCGTGTTCTTCACCGGGCGGGCATACCACCGCGGGGTACCATTGCCTTTGCATTGTGGTGGTAACGCACCCATCGTGACAACGGGCCACCGCTGGCCACAGTAAGCCCCGCGAGGCGACAATGCGGTCGACGGTTCAATTTATCAGTCCCCTTGCGGCCTCACCCTTGGAACTCATGTCGCCCTCCCCTGCCCTGCCCCGACCGGTGCCCGCCCGATCGCTCCGCGAGATTCTCACGGCTGTTGCATCGGGCCGCCTCGATATTGATCAGGCAGTCGCTCGGATCGATCCTGCGGCAACGGCGGCGCTGGATCATGCCAATGTCGACCTTGGGCGTCGCGCCCGCTGCCGCTTTGGCGAAGTGATTTATGGCGAGGGAAAGTCGCCGTCACTCATGATCTCGATCGCTCAGGCACAGCTGGCGATCGACCAACCGGTCTTGATCACCCGGCTCGATCCGTCGGTGGCCGACGCACTCCTTCGCGAGTTCGCTCACACTCGTCACGATCACGTGGC
>JBGTCJ010000070.1:0-4180 GCA_041748895.1 Pirellulaceae bacterium | reverse complement strand
CAAACCCTCGGAATCGATCATCCTTTGCAGCGCCCACGTATTGATCAGCATGCTGGCTGCGACGACCGGCAGCCAAACGCGGTGCAGCGGCAATACGTCTGCCCATCCTTCACCGGTGGGCATCACGATCGCGGCAGCAGCCATCGCGACGACACTCAGAAGGCAACCGGCCGCGCTCATCGCCACGCGGTGGACCGGACACTGGGCGAGCCAGAGGGCGGCGATCCAAGCGATTGCGCCCAAGCCAAGGGCAAGGTAGCTTTGCCGCCAGGGATCGTCAGGCCACCATTGCCAAGGGGCAACCGCGAGCAATCCGATAATCACGGCCGCAGTCCACCCGATCGTTATCGGGGCTGCGGCAAGCACCGCGACGCGGCCAATCGCCTCGTCGCTACGTCCCTCATCCTCAACACGACTCGGGGCGGCGGATAGCCGACGTCTCAGGCAGGCGACCCCCACGACGCAGCCGATTGCCGCGATCACCGCGGGAAGCAGAACCGTCCAGATCAAAAGGTCTCGGTCGAGCGACAAGGCAGGGCGTCCGCAGTTGAGGGATGACAATCAAGCTGAGGGCTTCTCGGACTCGAACCGACCCCGCTTCTCCAAGCCGCGGCTGCTTCTCCAAGCCGCGGCTGCCGATGGCCCTTGACTTTTGTAACCCGGGCAGCGGCCTGCAAGCGACCCCCTCCGTTGGTCCCTTGCGGCACGTGTGCGATGCGACGGACCGCACTTCCGGCCGTCGGGCTTCCCGTCGCACCGCAAAGCAATTTCTGAGGCCGTGCGGAGTCAAAAGCCAAAACGCGAATACAGCACAAAAATCAACGAATACAAGATTTCTCCTGAGTCATCGAAATTTCTACTAGGCAAGACACTTGGTCTTTGCACATCCGCATGTGCCTGTTTTTTAAGCATGCGCGTCGCTGCGGCCGCGGCGGGCACTGCTGCCTTAGAACTAGGCAGCTTCAGCCGGAGAGGCCTAAGTCTTGATGCTAGCAGCGTTTTCGTGAATCGGTTTGACGGCGTGACAGCATGGGCCGCCAGTCACCAGCGAGTGGCGAAGATCGCAGGGCATCGCGTCGACCAGCGGCCGCTTGGGGCCGCCGTCGGTACCGATTCGCGAGCGGTTGAACCACACGCGCTGGGTGGGGCTGGCAGGACCGAACCAGCACTCCCGCCACGAAGGACCGCCAGCGATGAACTCGCAATTCCCGGAAAACAACAACCCGAGCCGCCTGCATGTTGAACGGACCCACCTGGGCGTTGAACCGAGCGACCTGAACGATCAGAGCCACCCGCACGTTGATCAAGGCACACAAAGCGCCGAACAGAACGGGGCTAGCACATCGACCCCCTCGCGTCCGCCTCTCAACTGGCGCCGCTATCACCCCAACCTCTCCTTACCGCTGGAGCAGCGGGCCGAGGAGGTCCGCAGGATCGCGATCGAGATGTTCTCCGATACCGAGCACTGGGTCGTCTTCTACCGCGAGATACTCGGAGTGGGCGGTCTCGCACGGACGCTATTCAAGACGCTCGAGGATTACCGTCACTGGGAAAAGTGCCCCCAGTTCGAGGAGATCCAGCAAATGATCTGTGCCAAGCGGACCCACGATACCGATAAGGGTGATACGATCGAACCACAACGAATGATCACCGTTCGTCTGCCTGTCAGTCTGCACGAGGCGCTCAAGGAAGAGGCCAGCGACCACGGTCAGAGCATCAATAAACTGTGCATCAGCAAGCTGCTACAGCAGATTGCTCCGAAGCTTGTCCCCGTCGAGCTCGGCAAGCTCAAGGGGCGAAAGCCGGGTCCGCAGGGTTGGGGTCAAACGCAGTCTCCCGCCTCCACGGCCGCGGAGCACGCTGGTTCGCGGATCAGCGAGTCGATGTCTCGCGAAGGCCAGCCCTGCGTTTCGGACGCGCGATAGCTCGAATGCGCCAGTGGGCCCATAGCCCGCCAGACTTGGCGGCCCCCCCGATCAACCGCTCAAGTCGATTCCATCGTTCGGCCGATGCAATGAGGCGGGCGATGCCAACATGGCATCGCCCGATGTCACCAGGAGCAGAAAACGCATGACGCGATCGAGCGAGAGCGACCCGACCATTGGCTTCTATACGGTGGAGCAGAATGAATTGACGGGTTGGACCGGCGGATTGCTGGTGCTCAACGGCGGCGGTCGCCCACTCGAGTTTCAGTGCACACTTCCGGTTCGCCCGAGCCGTTCACACGAAATCCTGTACGGGGCAACCCTTCGGGACTACCTGATCGGCGACGCCATCGGTTCGCTTCTGGTCAAACGTTGTCGTAACGCTCCTTCGGTCATCTGCTGCGATCAAGCCGAAGCGTTGCAATTGGACGGCTACTGTGATCAGCCGATCGCCTTGGTCAGCGAAGCCGCCGAACCCGATGAAGGCCCGATCACCGACGAGATGATGCCGGGCTACGAAACGCTTGAACTGGCCGGTTCGTCGATTCGAGTCGCGATCGAGCGGGCCGATCAGGTCCGGTCGCTGGCGAAGCAGTTTCCGAACCTTACGGATCTTCTGGAACCGTTCGACCGAATTCGTGAGGCGATCAGTGAGGCGCAGAAGCAAATCGCCCGGGCTCGAGCCGCGTGATGAGGAACGACATGCTTGCATCCATGACGGTGGCGCTCGACCCGACCGCCGGTTTCGACGAGCGGCACGCGATGACGTGGCAAACGTTCACGCTCCAGCCTGAATCACTTACACCCACCGCGATCCCGATTCGGCTGATGCCGATCGAGATCAAAACGGTCGGGTTTCAATTTCCTCAGTGCGGAGCCGTGAGGAAAACCTCTGTCCCAAAATCGATATCGCCCTCGACGGCCGTATCGTCCAAGCCCCGCAAGCTGACGCGGATCAAGCCGCCGACGGATGTCGTCAAGCTGGAGGACCGCCTCTACTATCTGCTTCAACCGCCACTAGAACTGCTGGTCGGAAGCGAACAGCTTCATTTCCCTTTCGAACCGTTTCCTTACCAGCTGGACGGGATCGCCTTCCTGTTTCCCCGCTACACGGCGGTTCTTGCCGATGAAATGGGGCTGGGCAAGACGATGCAGGCGATCAGTACCATTCGACTGCTGCTCTGCAGCGGTGAACTTCGTAGCGTCTTGCTAATCTGCCCGAAACCACTCGTGACCAATTGGCTACGCGAGTTCAGCGTTTGGGCGCCGGAAATTCCTGTCGCCGCCATCGAGGGGAACTCGCCCACGCGGCAATGGCAGTGGACGAGTCCCGACATCGCGGTCAAAATCGCTAACTACGAACTCTTGATGCGTGATCGCGACATCGTGCTCGATCAAGACCAACACTTTGACCTGGTGGTGCTGGATGAGGCGCAGCGAATCAAGAACCAAAAGAACACGACCAGCACCATCGTCCGCGAGATCCCGCGAACCCGGTCGTGGGCATTGACCGGAACTCCGGTCGAGAATTCACCGGAAGACTTGGTGGGTATCTTCGAGTTCCTGTCGCCCGGTTACCTCAAGGCCGACATGCCCATGGCCATGATCGCCAAAGCTGCGGGTGATCACATGCTACGCCGAACCAAGGACATGGTGCTCCATGACATGCCGCCCAAACTGTACCGCGACGCCGACCTCGAACTGACGCCCCAACAGTGGGCGACCTACGAAAAAGCGGAGACCGAGGGCGTGGTTCAACTGGAAAACCTCGAGCAACAATTGACCATCCAGCACGTTTTTGAACTCGTGCTGCGGCTCAAGCAGATCTGCAATTTCGATCCCGCTACGGGGAGCAGCGCCAAACTCGAACGCCTCATTGCGGATATGGAAGAGGTTGCGGCCAGCGGGCAAAAGGCAATCGTGTTCAGCCAATGGGTCAACAGCATCGACAGCATGCGACCGGCGCTGGAGCGATTCGGACCGCTCGAGTACCACGGCCGAGTGCCACACAAACAACGTGACGCGGTGATCCAACAATTCAAATCCGATCCCTCCAAACACGTGATCCTGATGAGCTACGGCGCAGGCAGCGTCGGATTGAACCTGCAATTCTGTCGCTACGTGTTCCTGTTCGATCGCTGGTGGAACCCAGCGATCGAAGACCAGGCGATCAATCGGGCGCATCGGATCGGAGCCGCCGGCAGTGTCACCGTGACGCGAATGCTGATGCAGGGAACGATCGAACAGAGGATCGC